>JAGQRC010000616.1 GCA_020425835.1 Planctomycetota bacterium
ATGTCACCCGGGCGGACTTGCCGTTCCGCTCGATCCGAACTGCATCGCTTGCCACGCCCCGGACTACACCGCCGCGCCGGATCACGTCTCCATGGGATTCTCCACGGACTGCACCCTCTGTCACGACACCGTGGCCTGGGACAACTAGGGGAGCCGATCGTGAAGCCCGTCTCGAAACTGACGATGACCGTCGCGGCGTTCGTGGCACTCTGGCACTCGGACGATCTCCTCCACGCGGCGGGGGAGCCCTCGGCGCCGCCCATCGCGATCGGCGCGGAGCCGGGCGCGCCCGGGTCCGGCGAGGACATGCCTTCGAAGGCACCCGAGGTGAGCGGCGAGACCACGGTCGAGTGCCGGTTGCTGTACGTCACGAGCGATGGGCTCTTCGTCGACGTCGGAACTCGAGAGGGTCTCACCAAGGGCATGCTGGGATCGCTCGAGCACTCCGGGCGACGCATCGGCCGGATCGAGGTGGCGAGCGTCGCTGCGCGATCCTGCTTCCTGCGCGTCGAGGGCGCCGAGCTCCCGGAGCTGCCGAGCGCGGCCGCGCTGACGCTGCGGCTCGAAGCGACACTCACGCCGGCTGGCCCGACCGACGACGAGGCGCTCCGGCCGGATCGCACCGACTTCACACCGCTCCTCGCTCCGCAGGTCCCGGCTCCGGTCGGGGTCACGGACGCACGCAACGTCTTCCACGGTCGGCTTCGACTGCGTCAGCTCTATCAATCGACCACCGAGAACGATCTCGACTATCTTCGGACCCACGCTCACCTGTCGGGAAGCCTGCTCCGCATGGACGGCACGCCGTGGGCACTCGAGTGGGGGACGGAGCTCATCTATCGATCGGGCGACGGGTACGAGGACGTCGACGACTTCCAGGAGCTCGATCCCGAGGTCTACCTGTTCTCGGTGTTCCGGCGGTTCGACGACAAGGCGATGCTGCGAGCGGGACGCTTCCTGCCGCGGGAGCTCCCGTCCGTCGGCTACCTCGATGGAGTCCAGGCGGAGACCCAGATCGACCCCGGCCTCCGCGCGGGGGTGCTCTTCGGGTTCAAGCCGACGCGCGACGACCTCGAGCCGACCTTGAAGGAGATCGCCCTCGTCCCCTACGCGACGATCGAGCGCGGTGACGGTGTCCGCACGCACTACTCGGCGACCGCGGGTCTCATGGGGACGCTCTACGAGACGGAGCCCGATCGGCTCGCGCTGCTCGTGGACCAGACCGCGCGAGTGGGGAAGCTCCGGCTGTACTCGAGCTCCGAGGTCGACGCCGACGTCGGAGGCTTCGAGTCGCGTGAGGTCGTGAGACTCTCGCGGTGGAATCTGTCGACACACTGGACCGAAACCTGGTTCGGGACACTGCGCGCGGGAGTCGACCACTTCGAGCTCGTGGACATCGAGGCGGAGCGCGACCTCGTCGACGAGATCGTGCTCGACGAGAGCGAGTACTTCGACAAGGGCTACTGGCGCTCGTGGGTCGGGGCGACGCAGTCGGCAAGACACCTCGTCCTCCGAGAAGAGATCGCCTACATCGACAGTCCGGCCGCAGACGGATTGCGGTGGTTGGCGGGAATCACCCTACGGGACTTCTTCGGCGCTCCCGATGCGAGCATCTCGATCGACGTCCACAACCTGATCGGTGACGAGATCGAGGGCTACGGTGGCCGCGCCTCGGCATACTTCCCGTTCTCCGGGCAGCGACTCTACCTCCAACCCTCGGTGGTCCTGCGCAGCGTCAAGTCGGACCTCAACGACTCGACCTTCGAGGTCACCGACATTTCGCTCCACGCGCACTGGGTGCCGAGCACCGACTGGCGAGTGGTCGCCGGCGTTTCGTACGGCATCACGGATAGCTTCGACCGATTGCTGTTCGATGTCGGGATCACGTTCGCATGGTGAGGACCGGAGGGGCGATGTCCTGTTGTCGAGAATCCCGGCGTTGTGATCGGGACTCCGGGAAGAATGGGGCGCGTCGGGCGCATCTGCCGGGTAGTGGCCTCGATCCCCGGCCGCCGATCGTCCGGGATACTCCGTGCGCGCGCACCGAGCGTGGTGCGGCGGATCGCCTCACAACCTCCTCTCCGGTGGAAGCTTCCGTTCGGAGGGTCGCGTTCGTGCGCCGTCCGCCCCATCTCGTCGGGCTCGGGAGTTGCCCCGCGAAGAGGTTCGTCAGGAGGGTCTTGGGCCATGGATCTCGATAGAACACGCATCTACGGACTGGTCGGCTTGCTCGCGGTCGCCACGCTCTGCGGTTGCCTGCAGAACACCGACGTCTCCGCGGAGACCGAGCCGACGGCATCGACTTGCATGAACTGTCACAATGGTTCGTTGCACAACGACTACGCCGGGGGTGGTCTGGAGAACCCCCACCCGTTCCCCGGGGCCGGGAGCATCGAGTGCTCGGTCTGTCACGGCGGAGACCCCAACGGCAACGGAATGCTCGGGAGCCACGTCCCGCCACCACCGGAGATCGGTGACGAGAACAACCAGATCGAGGATCGACGCGCATACTTCAATCGCCTGACCCTGGTGGGGATCGACAAGTTCCCCGACTACGAGGTCAACGGCGTCACCTACACCGCGCTCGACTACCTGCAGTTCGTCAACCCCGGTGACCTTCGTGTCGTCACCCAGGGAAAGAGCTGCGGTGCGTGCCACATGGCGCACGCGGAGTGCGTCTCCAAGAGCCTGCTCGCGACCGAGGCGGGGATCTTCTCCGGAGCGATGTACGCGATCGGGATCGACAACCAGGTCCCGGCGCAGCAGACACTCTACGGGGATACCGCAGCGGACCTCGCGTTCCGCGCCGTGTCGGACCCCGACTTCGTCCACGACCCATCCGTGGTGGGGCCCGTCGGTGAACTCATCGAGTTCCCGGTGATCAGTCAGCGGAACACCGGCGAGCTCTTCCGCAACGACGCGTTCAACGCCACCGACCTTTCGGCCGACCAGCTCGCGGATGGACGGGCCGCGTCGGGCTCCAACCTGGCGAAGCTCTTCCACGAGCAGGTCGCGTTCACCTGCGGCGACTGCCACCTCGGGAGCGCTGGCGCGAACAACCGGTACGGCGACTATCGCTCCTCCGGCTGCACCGCGTGTCACATGCGCTACAGCTCGAGCGGACAGAGCGCGTCGACCGATCCGAACATCCGCAAGAACGAACCGATCGATCCCGACGACATCGACGAGCCGGAGCGCGCCCACGTCGATCGCCACCTGATCCGAGGCATCGCCCGAACCT
>JAGQRC010000617.1 GCA_020425835.1 Planctomycetota bacterium
ACGTCGCGGCGTCGCCCGTCGCCGTCGGTGCGTTGACGCACCGGCGCATCCAATCGGCCGCGCACGCTGTCGAGATCGACCTCTCCGAGCAACGCGCGCAGTGAGTCGATCGCGTGCGAACCGAGAGCCCCGAGCGCACCTCCACCGCACGCGGCGTCGCTGAACCAGGTCCACGGGAGCTTCGGATCGCGGCGCCAGTGGGACTCGACGGTGTAGGTGGCGCGCAGCGGGCGACCGATCGCCCCGTCGCGGAGCTGTCGCCCGAGCTCGCGACGCTTCGGATCGAACCGGAGCTCGTGGTCGATCAGGGTGATGCGATCGGGATGCGCCGCCGCTGCCTCACAGAGCGTCTCGCTCTCCGTCGCGTTCAGCGCGGTCGGCTTCTCGCAGATCACGTGACATCCCGCGGCGAGCGCGTCCGTCGCCTGGTCGAGGTGCCGGTGCGGCGGCGTGCAGACGATCGCGAGATCGGGTTCGGTCGCTTCGAGGAGGGAGCGGTGATCCGCGTCGAAGCGCGCGATGCCGAACTCGCGCGCGGTCTCGCGCAACCGTTCCTGACCCGGACTCGCAATGCCGACCACCTCGACACCGTCGACGTGCCGAAGGCAGGGAAGCACGACGGTGCGAGCGAAGCCGTTACCGAAGATGACGATGCGGATGGGTCTGCTCATGGGTGCGATGTACACCGTGGACGGCTCGACGGCCACGCTTGCTACACCGTGGACGGCTCGACGGCCACGCTTGCTACTCCGCGGACGGCTCGGCGGCCACGCTTGCGACACCGCGGACGGCTCGGCGGCCGCGCTTCCCTTTCAGAGGTCCATCATCCGCCCGGCTCGCTCCGCGCGGCCGCGCGAGGACTCTTCCGAGTAGCCCCACCAGGGCGCCGACCGCTTCTTCCGCACCAAGGCACCGCGGTCGTAGCAGGCCTGCTCGATGATACGACCTCGGCGATCCCACCAGGTCCAGACGCCGTGCATCCGACCTTCGAGATTCGATCCCTCGCTGCGCTTCTGCTCGGAGTCGGGGTAGTAGCCGACACAATAACCGTTCAGACGCCGCTCCCCCTTCTCGAACATGTCGACGGTGTAGAGCGAGCGCGCTCCATCCGGATCGATGTGCTCGAACTGTCGGAGATGGCGGACTTCGGTCGTCGAGCAGGCGGTCAGACAGAGAAGCAGGACGTTGGGAGCCGCGAGACGCATGGCCCTCCCCTTCCGTTCTCGATCACCGTCGCCGGGACTCGCGTCGATGCGAGCGTGCCGGCGACGAACCTCAGTGGCCATCGGAACGAAGCGGTCCGGAGGGGCGAGCGGGCCTCGCTCCGCCGGACCGCTGCGTCCGAGTCCGCGACCCCGTCACCCCGCGGACATGAACCTCGACCAGCTGTCGCGGCAGGCTTGCTCGCCGACGATCAGTCGAGGTGACCAGTTCGGTTTGACGGGCGGACGCTCCAGGGTCAAGCCGACCTCCTTGAGCGTGTGGCTCCCCTTGCGCGAATTGCAGCTCTGGCAGGCGACGACGCAGTTGGTCCAGCCGGATCGGCCCCCCCGCGAGCGGGGGACGACGTGGTCGATCGTCAGATGCTCTCGTTTGGGTTTCCGGCCGCAGTACTGGCAGGTGTAGGCATCGCGCTTGAACAGGTTCCAGCGGGTGAAACTGACACAGCGGTGCGGCACCTTGTTGTAGCGGGAGAGGACGATGACCTCGGGGACGGGAATGGCCATCGCAGTGGAGCGGAGCGCCGGACCTCCGTGTAGGGGGCCGCTCTCCACCCAGGAGCCGAAGTCGTGCATCGAGTAGTCGTGAGGATGCACGACCTGAGCGACGCCCTGGTAGACCTTGCAGAGCGCGCGAAGCACAGTAGTCACGTCGACGGGCACCCAGCTCTTGTTCAGAACCAAGGTCCAGTCGCCCAGGACTTGTCCCGTCGTCTCGCCAGCCGACTGGGGTTGTTCGCAATCGTTCATTTCGGACTCGGGATCGATCTGGCGTCGAGTCCGGAGGCTGGAGTTGCTGGCTGGACTATCCTTCCTTCAGGGCCCTCGTCCCGAAACGTCGTCGGATCGACCTCGAGCCTCGAACCGGCGGTCCAACCGGGTGGGCTCGTTCCGGAGATTCCCCGGAGCGAGGTCGTTCGCGCATCGACGCCCATGGGTGTCGAGGTGCTGCACGAGTGGCGCGAGATCGGCTCTCCGCACCGTCGCGGAGCGCTCCGCCTCTCGCCGCTCCCAGGATACCGCTCGGGGGCGGTCTCACGAAACCCCGTGGTCGCGCGGCTGGGCGCGGACCGACGGTCGAGGTCGTTGGACGCGGAGCGAGCCACCACTACAATCCCGCCCCGCTTCTTCCTCGCCTCGTCCTTGTCGACTTCCGACCTCAACGGAGGGTAAAGCCGTCGTGAATCTGGTCAAACCACGGACCATGCAAGGGGTTATGGAGCTCCTCCCGCGCGCGCAGATCGCCTTCCAGCAGGCGTTCGACACCGTGCGTCGCGGCTTCGAGCGCTTCGGCTACGCGCCGGTCGAGACCCCGGTCATCGAGCTGACGGATGTGCTGCTGACCAAGAGCGGCGGCGACACGGAGAAGCAGGTCTACTTCGTCCAGTCGACCGGCGCGCGCCAACAAGGCAAGGATCCCGATCTCGCGCTGCGGTTCGATCTGACGGTGCCGCTCGCCCGGTACGTCGCCGAGCACGAGGGACAGCTCACCTTCCCCTTCCGTCGCTACCAGATGCAACGCGTCTACCGCGGTGAGCGCGCGCAGCGCGGTCGCTACCGCGAGTTCTACCAGTGCGACATCGATGTGATCGGCAAGGACTCCCTCGACCCGCGCTACGACGCCGAGGTGCCGGCGGTGATCATCGGGATCTTCGAGGAGCTCGCGATCGGCGACTTCACCGTCGCGATCAACAACCGCAGGGTGCTCCTCGGGCTCCTCGGTTCCCTCGGGATCGCGACGGCGCTCCAGCCGATCGTGCTGCGGGAGATCGACAAGATCGACAAACGAGGTCTCGATGCGGTCGCCGAGACACTCCGGGGGGACGGGTTCGACCTGTCGGCCCCGGTGGTCGATGGCATCACCCGTTTCCTCGGCATCACCGGCGACGCGCGCGAGGTGCTGACGCAACTCCAGGCGACGGGCATCGACGAAGCGCAGTACCTCGAGGGCGTTCGCGAACTCGAGGAGGTCATCACCGGCCTCGAGTCGCTCGGCGTGAACCCCGACTGCTACCGGAT
>JAGQRC010000618.1 GCA_020425835.1 Planctomycetota bacterium
CGATGTGAACCCGATCGGCGAGGCCTCGTCGAGGATCTCCCGGCTGCACATGCGGCTGGTCAGGAACACGATGCAGTTGCGAAGGAGTCCATGTCGTCCCTGAGGAAGCATGATCTGGGTGCTCTCCAGGACACGGCTCAGCGTCTTGCACAGCTCCGGGGGCCCACTCTCGAGACCCTCGACGAGGATCACGGAGAGCGGCGGACACTCGATCCCGTCACCGTTCGGCGTGGATTGCGTGAACAGTGGCGCGAGTTGGGTGGCGAACGACATCCAGGGATCGCCGTGCATGCCCCAGTTGCAGTCGGCGACGACCAACTGGCGATCGTCGCCGTGGAGGAAGCGCGCGACGGCGCGTGCCGTCTGGGACTTCCCGACGCCGGTCGGGCCCATCAGCAGGTAGGCCGCGAGGGGACGTTCGTGTGGAGTGAGACCGCTCGTCACGCGGGTGACGCCGCGGACCACCGCGTTGAGCGCTTGCGGTTGACCGACGATCTCTCGTTCGAGAGCCGCTTGGATCGCGTTGGAGAACATGGGCACCTCACACGGTGGCGCGGAATCCGGAGGACTCCGCGCCACGAGAAGGTCACTGAGCAGCGCCCCCGAGGGTCGAGACTCGGCCGCTGCGAGGGGCCGCCGGGCCGATCGCTACATCATCGGTCGGAAGAACGGGAAGGGCTGTTTGAACGCGACCGGCGGGATCATGTAGGGCTGTTGGAACATCGGGGCGTTGAAGAACGGTGTGAACGGGACCTGCGGGAACTGCTGCGCGAGAGCCCAGGGCGGGACTGCACCCAGGAACGGAGTCACATTCTGGATCGGAAGCTGATACGGCAGGTTGTACTGCTGATACGGCGGAACGAACGTGGACTGGTATGGAAACTCGCGGAAGGGGAGCTCACGGAACGGGAAGTTGGCTTGGTAGAGCGTGGGGTCGTTCCAGAACATGATTCCTCCCTTCGAGGAATTTCGAACGCGATGCTGTCGATCGGGGCGATGGAGAGCTGCCCCTATGAGTTCCAGAAGTTCGCGGTCGCCGCCCACGGCGGGACCGTCGGAGTGTCGATCGGATTCTGCACGCCGGGTACGACCGACGCCCCCATCATCGTGGGAAGCCACGGATGGGTCTCGACGACATGGCGGAAGAGCAGTTGTGAGAGCGTGTGCACGCGGAACGCGAGCTCCTGCTCCTCGATCGACGGACCGCCAGGTCTCGGATCTTGCTTCTTCTTGGTCTCGGTCTTCGGATCGCTCATCGGGTCATCCTTCTGTCGGTCGAAATCGGGACGAAGAGCGATTCAGTCGATACGGATCGACTTCGACTGCTGCTCGATGGGCGTCGTCGCGAATCGGAGTTCCAGGACTCCGTCGACGTAGCGCGCCTCCACCTCGTTCGTGTCGCTCCCGTTGGGGACCGCGAACCGCCGCTCGAACAGGCCCCAGGGCCGCTCCACGGAGATCGGTCGGAGCTCGCCCGCCGGGGGCTTGCGCTCACCGCGCACGATGCACTGACCCCCGTTCATCACGACGCTCAGATCCTCCCGGGAGACGCCGGGAAGCTCCACGCGAACGACGAAGGCCGCTTCGGTGGCGAGGCAATCGGCGGTCGGGATCCAAGCGGTGGGCCGAGGCGCGAACTCGAGTCGCGCGGAGAGATCGCGGAGATACTCGACCTCGTTCATGCAGTGCTGAACGGGATCGACGCCAGGGGGAAAGGGCACGAAGGAGTCGGGCGGAACAGGTGGGGCGGGTTGCCCGGTGACCTTCTGGTACAGCTCGTGGATCTGATGCAATGCGGAGTCGAGCTTCTGCATTGGACCTCCTCTTCTCGGGGCCCGGCGGGAATGAATGGGGCCGATTGTCCGACGAGGTGAATGGACGGGAGAAAGGTGGGGCTCGGAGAAACGGCGGGTTCGAGCGCCGCGAAGCGTTGTACGTCGGATTGACTCATCCATCAACGAGGAGTAGAAGAAACGAATTACCCAGATGTAAACGAAGGGCGGGAGTGATGCCTCGGGATACAACTCCACCCGACATCGGTCAGCGGCTGACGGCGGCTCGTCTGCGTCGAGGTCTGACGCAACGCATCGTCGCTCGACGTGCGGGAGTCGCGGCTTCGTATCTCTCACGCGTCGAGACCGGACGGATCCAGCCGACGTTTCGGACCGTCTCCAGGCTGCTTCGCGCGATGAAAGCCGATCTCGAGGAGCTGATGGACTCGAGCGACGGCGAGTCGAAGGACGGAGCCTGTCCGCTGACGGTTCGCGGCGCCTGTCTCCTCGACCTGTTGCACGCGGATCGATCGGAGTCCGCCACCGATGAGGAACGGTACACTCCGCGCGAGATCCGTCTGCTCCGCAAGCTCGCCGCGTGGGTTCGCGCCGCGAGCCCCGATCGTCTCCGAGCGATGGAAGTCCTGCTCGAGGATCTGATGGCGGTGTCCTCCTCGACCGAGCGCCGCTGAGCCGGCGTCGTCGCGGATCGGTCCACCCGGCACCCGATGTTCCTTCGCCGATTGTTCCTTCGCCGAGATTCGAGATTCTCCTGACCCGACGGCCCACCCCAATCCGCAGGGATCGGTAGGCACGGCCCGGCGTCGTCGTCGTGACGGCGCGAGAGGTCGAGCGGAAGCAGGAGGCGACGGTGTCGCGAACGTTCTCCCTCATCGCATTCGTATTCATCCTGGCCGGGCTCGATCGCCCGGCGTCGGGCGCCGACACGGTGTTCGTCCGGATCGGACAGCGCATGGCCTATGCGAAGC
This sequence comes from Planctomycetota bacterium, assembly GCA_020425835.1. The sequence goes on from JAGQRC010000618.1 coordinate 2,762, forward strand.
CCGACGTGCTCGGCGGCAGTCACCGTTACGACGTGTTGCGTGTCGAGCTCTCGCCGGCATGCGCGCAGTTCCACCACTCGACGACGTCGGTCAGCTGGGGCGATGAGGTCCGCTTCGAGTTCGGGGAGGGCTCGACCCTGGGCGAGTACGTGATGACGGTGCGCCATCGTCACAGTTGGCGCGATCGCCGCGGTCGAAGGAAGTCGAAGGACGAGACGACGCGACTCCGGCTGGTGCTGCTCTGGTCGGATCCCGCGCCGGTCGAGTTGGCCCCGGGTGAGGAGATCCGCGTGCCGATCCCGGAGGAGATCGAGGTGCAGTCGGTCCAGGCGGGAAAGCGCGCGACGGTGCGGGTCGACGACGGTGCGTTGGTGATCACGGGGGTCGCCCCCATGCGATCGGAGTGGAGAGCGAAGATCACCTACAACTTCCGACGCGAACCGCGGAAGTCGTCGATGCACGTGAACCTCCGCT
>JAGQRC010000619.1 GCA_020425835.1 Planctomycetota bacterium
CAACTCCCGGCGCCCAACGTGATCTACTACCGGCAGGCCGACCTCGATCCGACGCAGTACCCGATCGATCCCGCGACACAGCCCCAGATCAACACGTTCCCCGGCGAGTCCCACCCTCTCGTCGTCGCGACGCGCGGCGTATGGAGATCGTCCTGGGAAGCCGCGCTCCGGGCCGTCGATCCCCAGCTCCAGATCGTGGGCTCCATGCCCCCGTACGGCGTCCTCGTCCACGCACCGATCGGCAGCCTCTCGGCCATCGAGTCACTGTCGTTCGTCCAGGCGGTCATGTATCTCGACCCGCTGCTGAAGCTGGCCCCGAGGCTCGGGACCTCGAACCCAGCCGACGTTCGGAAGGCCGAGATCCTGACCTACGAGGGCTTCTCGCCGACCCGGGTCGTCTCGATCATGAACGCAGCGGGCATCACCACGACCGTGACCACCATCTCCGGGCGATCGCTGATCACGGCCGATCTCGACATGAGCGTCGCGTGGGTCGTGGCGTGGTTCCCGGAGGTCGAGTGGATCGATGATTGGGACCCCGGCAGCACCTACAACGAGAAGATGCGCGTTCTGGTCCAGACCGACGCGTTCGACCCGAATGCCAACCAAGGCTTCTACAATCCCATCCACGCGATGGGGGTCGACGGCTCGACCGAGATCATCACGATCGGCGACACCGGGATCGAGACCTTCCACGAGACGCTCCAGGCTCCCGGGAAGGTCGTCGGGAACTACGTCCCCAACGGGAGTGCTGGAACGTTGACCGATGAGGACGGACACGGGATGGCCGTCGTCTGCACCGCACTCGGAGATCGGCGGGGCGACAGCACCCTCGGCTTCGGGACCGCCAACGACTTCGACGGTCTCGCGGTCGACGCCAAGTTGATCATGCAGGACATCGGGAACGACGTGGACAACGTCGCACTCCCGGATGACTGGATCACCGAGATGCTCGTTCGGGCGTACGACGAAGGATCCCGCGTGCAGAGCTCGAGCTGGGGGCACGGGAACTCGAACGAGAATCCGGCGGACGGCTGCTACTCGTTCCGGTCACAGCTGATCGATCGCTTCCTCGTCGACCCGCAACACTACGACAGCGTCCAGGTTTTCGCAGTCGGGAACCTCGGAGGCGATGAGCACATCGTGCCACCGGCGATTCCTCCCTACCGAGCGCGAACCCTGTCGGACGAGTCGCACGCCAAGAACGCCATCTCGGTCGGCGCCCACCGCAACGGCGACAGCCGCCATGTGATGTACACCTACTCGAGTCGAGGACCCTGCAACGACGGCGTCGGCCACGGGCGCGTCAAGCCCGACCTCGCCTCCGTCGGAAGCACGCTCACCTCGGCGGACGAATGGAACCCGGCGGCCTACCTCCAGTGGTTCGGGACGAGCCACGCCGCACCGGTGATCGCAGGAGCGGCCGCGTTGATCCGCGACTGGCACAACAAAGGACTGTACGCCGGGCCCCCGATCATCGGGGAGATGAGCTCCGCTCTGGTCAAGGCGATGCTCATCAACTCGACGAAGTACCTGGGAGACCCGACGGCCTTCCTCGGCAACTCGGCGGCGGGTCTACCCGCCGATGGTTACCCGAACTACGACCAGGGGTACGGGCGACCGGTCCTCGACGCCGTGCTCGACCCGTTCGGCCATCGGCAGGTGGTGATGATCCAAGACCTCACGACGGACGTGAACACCGGCGACCGCTGGACGAGGACCGTCAGCCTGAAGAACTACTGGCCGGGGGCATCCTGCAACTCGATGCGAGTCACGCTCGTCTGGACCGACGAGCCGATGACCCTCTCGTCCGGGAGAGCCCTGACCAACGACCTGGACCTCCAAGTCCGCTTCAACGGGAACAAGTACATCGGGAACGCACGGCATCTCCAGGACGGTCGATTCGACGACGTCAACAACGTCGAGGACGTCCTGATTCCACTCGAGACGAGCACCGCCGGATCCCTGCCGCTCAACTTCTCGATCAAGGTCGACGTCCTCGGCACCTCGGTCTTCTCGACGGCCGCCCAACCCTTCGCGGTGGTCGTCACCTTCGGCGCGTGTCGCGGGACGATTCCCTGCGTCACACTTCCTCCGCCCTGCTACCCGGGCCCCGGCGATGTCATTCCGACCCCGAACCCGCCGAGCAACCCGTGCAGTCAACCGTACACCCTCGAGGAGTACCTCGGAGAAGAACCAGATCCCGCTTGCGAACCGGGATCCCCGCCGATCTCCGATCCGGACACGCCGACCTATCCGGTCCTTCCCGGAGGCGAATCGGGGCTCTGATCCGGACTCGCGGCCCATGGAGAACTGGTTTCGGCCGGAATGAGTTTCCCAAGGTGCTGCAGGTGTGGGCTGACCTCCCGCCGACTCTCGCCCGTGCACGCGACCTGGCCCGACGATCCGGGTCGCGTGCGCGATTCGTTCCGAGCAGTGCCGCACCGGTCACAGCCGGGGATCCACTGGTTCGCACTCGAGCGCGAGGACCGCGAAGACACACTCGTGGACTCGGCGGAGCGGCTCCCGTCGGACGAATCGGTGGAGCGATTCGAGCCCGAGCGCGAACTCGCGGAGCGCGAGGCTGCGCTTCTGCTTCAGCCCGCGCCGTCGCAGCCGTTCGAGGTTCTCCGCGGTGCGGTACTCCGGACCGTAGATGATGCGCAGGTACTCCGGACCGCGACACTTCAACGCGGGCTGCACGACCCCTCGCGTTCCTCGGGTCACGAAGTCCCTCGGCTTCACGACCATTCCCTCGCCGCCGCGCTGAGTGAGTTCCTCCCACCAGCGCGCGGCCGCCGCGCAACTCGCCTCGTCGGTGAGGTCGACGATGCGGTGCTCCGTCGCTCGGAGGATCGGCTCGCTCTCGGCGAGACGCGCGAGAAGGTCCATGTGAGCGGAGTGGCTCCGATCCGAGTGCACTCGTCCTTCGCTCGCGAGGAGATGGAACGGCGCGAACGCGAGGTCGTCGAGCGAAGTCACCGGCCAGCAGTAATGGCCGTAGGCGTCGACGTACCGGGCGACCGATGTCTGCCGTTCCTGGTAGCGGCGGGCGAGTTGGTGACCCGCGTCGGACCCGAGGCGCATCGCCACCTCCTGGAGCGCGCGGACGGCCGCCGGCAGGGCGTGCAACGCGGCACTCCCCACCGGGGCGTACTGTTCGCGCAGCAGAGCCTGCGCCTTGGCGGACCAGGGCATCAGCTCACCGTCGAGGACGAACCACCCGCTGTCGAG
>JAGQRC010000620.1 GCA_020425835.1 Planctomycetota bacterium
GCCATCGCCTCGAGGAGCTCGTGAACAATTCGGTCCGAACTCAGGCCGGTGAGGGCCGCGACGCGGTGTTCGGGAGGTAGCAACGCCGTCAGATGGACTTGGGTCTCGCTCAATCGGGGAACTCCGTCTTGTCCACGATCTCCTGGTACGACTCGAGCTCCTCGTCCGACTCCGGGTTACCGGAAGACGGAGCCGCGGGCTCGGGCCGGGAGTAATCGCGGAGCTTTTCCTTGTGCTTCTTGAGACTGCGCTCGGCCCGGTCCAGCACCAGGTCGATGGCAGCATTCATCTGCTCGTGTTCGGCATGAACGGCGATGCGGTCCCCTTTGGACACCGACATCACGATTTCCGCCCATTTGTTCTGGCCCTCGGTGTCCAGAACGACCTCGATCGACTGAACTCCGTCGAAGAACTTCGTCAGTCGGTCCGCCTTCTCCTCGGCGTAACGCTTCATGCCCGCCGGGATACTGTCGTCTCGCACCGTCACCTGAACACCCACGAGGTCCTCCTTCGGTCGATCGAGCCGGCCCTCACCGACCTGTGCCAGGTCGTCAGACGAGGACCGTCCGGAGTCGAGGCCATCGGCACGCGAACCGGCGGTGCGCCCTCTCTCGAGGGCCACGAGGACCGGAGTCCGCGAGAGACCCGCGGTGAGTCCCGAACGCCAGAGTGGGCGAGCCGATCTCGACCCAGGGCCTAGATAACACAGCGCCGTCACGGAGCCAATCGGAACGACCGCCTCGGCGCCCGGAGCGATCCCGGGTCGACGGCGTCGACGCCTCCGCTTCCATGAGTATACGGAGCCGTGACTTGCGCGGCAAAGCGCGGCCGGCAGGCGTGACGCTTCCCGTGATCCCGGAGCGACTTCTCGCGAAACCGAGATGGAACTAACGCGACTCCGGGTGGAACTCCCGACGATCGATGTCGAGCTCGGGGTCATCGGGGTAGCGGACCTCCATCAGGAAAAGCCCCTCGGCCGGTGCAGTCGGCCCCGCTCGAGTTCGGTCGCCACCATCCCGCACCTCCGCGAGCCACTCGAGGTCTCGCTTGCCGCGACCGACCTCCACCATCGACCCCACGAGGTTGCGAACCATCCGATAGAGGAACCCGTCGCCGATGACCTGGAACTCGAGCCGCTCCTGGTGGCGGACCCACTCCGCGCGCCGAATGGTGCGCACGGTCGACACGACCTCGTCCTTGCTGACGTTGCGGAACGCGGCGAAGTCGTGAGTCCCGATCAGCGCGGCCGTCGCTCGATTCATCCGCGACTCGTCGAGCGGGCGATCCACCCACCAACGAAGATCCGGCGCGAAGATCGGGCGGGACGCTCCATTGGCGACCCGATAGAGATAGCGCTTCTCGAGCGCGTCGAACCGCGGATGGAAGTCGTCGACCTCCTGCACGCGGCGGATCGAGATGTCGCGCGGAGTCCACGACTGGAGCGCGCGCAACAACGCCGGTTCATCGAGGGTGGTCTCCAGCGTGCACAGACAGCACTGCCCCCAGGCGTGGACCCCCGTATCGGTTCGCGATGCGCCGGCGGTCTCGACCGGCCCACGGCTGAGCTTCGAGAGCGCGGCGCGCAGCGCCCCTTCGACGGTGGGCACCCCGTCCTGGGCTTGCCACCCATGGTACGCGGTCCCGCAGTACGCCAGGGTGACCCGGAATCGACGCGAGCCGTCGCTCCGAGCTGCCTCTGGAACCTGACCGGCCACGACGTCGACCCGGCTCAGCGGCGGGCCCAGAGCCGTGCGATGTCGACGGCGTTCTGCGCAGCACCCTTGAGCAGTTGATCCCCGACGACCCACAGCTGCAACACGTGTGGAACGGGCCGGCGCAATCGACCGATCGCCACGCCCAACGTGCCGGAGCGGTCGCGAGGAAGCGGTGGCTGCTTCGGATCATCGAAGAGCTGGACACCGGGAGCCTCGGCCAACAACCGCCGCGCCCGATCGAGATCGACGTCGCCGTCGAACTCCAAGGTGACCGCTTCCGAGTGACAACGCTCCACCGGAACGCGCACGCAGGTGACGTGGAGCGCCAGGTCGGGCCAGTCGAGGATCTTCCTCGACTCCCGGATCACCTTGACCTCCTCCTGGGTCCCCCCGAACTCGCCGTCGATCTCCCCGATCAGCGGGAACAGGTTTCCCTCGATCGGGAACGGGAAAGGCGCCCCCGGTCGGAAAGGCTCCCCGGCGCGCTCGCGATGCAACGCTTCGAGCCCTGCCTTGCCGGCTCCGGAGACCGCTTGGTAGGTGGAGACGGTCGCCTTGAAATCGCCCAACGCTCGCAACGGGTGGATCGCGAGGAGGAGGATGATCGTCGAGCAGTTCGGGTTGGCGATGATCCCCGGACCGGTCGGGATCGCGTCGGCGTTGATCTCCGGCACGACCAGCGGGACCTGGGGATCGAGCCGGAACGCGCTGGAGTTGTCGATGACCACGGCGCCGGCCTCGACGAATCGAGGCGCCCACTCGCGTGAGACATCGCCGCCCGCAGCGAACAGCGCGACATCGACATCCTCGAACGACTCTTCCCAGAGCACTCCGCACCGCACGGTTCGATCGCCGAACGGGATACCCGTCCCGCGAGACCGTGGTGAAGCGTAGGCGAGGGGCAGAGGGTCATTCGGCGTGATCGGGTCATCGGCGAGCAGCGCCAACATCTCACGCCCGACCGCGCCACCCGCGCCGACGACGGCCACCTTCAAGCCTGCCATGGTTCTCCCTCGTTGCCGGTCATCTCGACCGCGCCCCGACTCCGATGCCGAACTCGCCACTCGCGCCCGCATCGGCGGGCGATCCACCAAGTGACCACGGGCAGCACGAACAACACGAACACGAAGAGGGCGACGATCAGCCATTCCCCGCGACCGGACCAGAGCAGCATCCCGATCCCCTTCTGCGTCAGTCCGCGTCCGCGGTGCCCGACTCGAACGCGCGCCGCTCCCGGACCTCGACCTCCACGGAGGCGACGAACTCCTCGAGCGGCTGCGCCCCGAGGTCGCCGATGCCCCGCTTCCGCACCGAGACGGTCCCGGCTTCTTCGTCTCTCCCACCGACGACGACGAGGTACGGGATCCGCAGGTCGGCTCCCGCGCGGATCTTCGCGTTGACCCGCTCATCGCTCGTGTCGAGCGTCGCCCTCAGCCCGACGGCAACCAGACGCTCGTGCACCGTCCGGGCGTAGCCGAGGAACCGCTCGCTGACCGGCAGCACCCGGATCTGCT
>JAGQRC010000621.1 GCA_020425835.1 Planctomycetota bacterium
ACCCCGCCTCGCGAACCCGCCGTGCCGCTTCCACCAGAAAGCGCGACGAGGGTGCCCCAGCGTGAGCGGGGTCGTCGTCCGGGAACAGCTCGCCGATGTCGCCGAGGGCAGTCGCCCCGAGCAGAGCGTCGGTCACGGCGTGGAGGGCGACGTCCCCATCGGAGTGACCGAGGGCTCCCCGGTCGGAGGGAATCTCCACTCCCCCGATCCACAAGGACCGACCTTCCACCAGGCGGTGGAGGTCGGTCCCGATGCCGACTCTCGAGGACGGCGCCGTCATGCCTGCTGTGTCCCGTGGGCCATGGTCCGCGCTCTCAGAACTTGAGCGCAGCCTCGAACGCGGCGACCCACGCCTCGTTCCGGATTCCCAGTACCTTCGAGTCGAACAACACGCCAGCACGGCCCTGGAAGGTCAGGTTGTCGGTCGCTCGATAGATCAGATCGACATCGACCTCTTGGCCGAAACGGTCGTGGCTCGAGACCGAGTTCGCCGCGAGACCTTGGTTGTCCTGGAGCTCGGCGAAGGCCCAGGTGAGTTCCGCGGAGAGCTCGGACAACAGATTGAAACCGCTCCGCACCTTGATCGCGCGGTAGTTGGTATCGACGTCGAGACCGTAGTATCCGTCCTCGAGAACGATCAGATCGTTGTTGTTCTCCATTGAGACGAAGTTGTCGCTCGAGAAGTTGTTCGCGTTGTCATCCCCCGAGATCTCCCAGTACGACATGTCGAGGTAGGCGTCGTAGCCCTCCATGAACGGCAGGTAGTAACGGAAGCCGCCGAACAGCGCGAACGCGCCGCGCTGCTTGATCTTCCGTCGAACCGGCTGTCCCGGGGCATTGATGGTCCCGTACTGGCCGCCCTGACCGTACAGCTCCCCGTAGAGCTTCAGGGTCTTGTTCATGAGGTACGTGTATCCCCCGCCCCCGACCGTAAAGAGGTAGGAGGTGGAATCGTTCATCATGCACAACGCAATCACGCCGAGCTGCGTCTCGTTCTCGCCGGTAACCTTGTGCTCGAGCGACGCCCCGAAGATCTGGTCGTCCGAGTTCTTCCGGAAGGTCTCCGAGATCGTGAAGAAGAACAGGTCGAGATCGACGTCGCCGATTCCGTACCGACCATAGACCCCCGCCGCCTCCTGGAGACCGGGCGATCCGCTCCCGCTCGACTGCGGTGCTCCGATGTCGAACGTCGCCGTCGGATTGCTGAACGGGCTCTCGGAATGGGAAACGTCGATCAGGAACGGTTGACCGGTCCCGGAGAAGTCCTTGCGAAACTCCTGGATGCCGAACTGGAGCGTCAGATCCTGGTCGAACGCGCGATTCCATTGGACATAGGCTTCTTCGATCTCGGGATCGCGATCCTGACCGTAGACCCCACCGACGCTGGTTCCGGTCAGGAACTCGTGGTGCTGGGTCTCGAGCGTCACCACGGCGTGGACGTCGCGCGCCAACTCGAAATCCATGTTGAGTCGGACGTAGGGCACGAAGAAGGTCTCGCCGCCGGTGCCGGTATCCCCTGCACGTCCGGGGATCAGGGTGGACCCCGGCGCACCCGTCGACGCGTCGCCGAGCGCGGCGTCGAGCGCTTGCTCGTTCCGAGTGATCAGCGAGAACTTGAACTCCCCGCCGAGCCAGATGCGCAGCGAGCGCGTCGGCTTGACTTCTCCGCCGAGCGGCGTGGGTGCCGAACTCCCATAGTCCTGACCGACGACCGCGGTCGTGAGGCACAACGCGACGACGAAAGCAGCCAGACACGACGAGCGGCGAAGCCGTTTCCCGACGTGCGGTGTCGTTACTCGACAGAGGGTCATGATCCGCTCTCTTCTGTTCGATGGTCGAGCGACTCACCCGGAGTTCGATCGACGCGGGTCAGAACACACGTTCCCCGAGATCAGGGGCGCATTCGGCGGCGGGCGGTAGGTGCGGGTCCGAGTGACCTCGGTCCAAGATCCCCGGAGTCTGCGGGAATCCTCAGCTCGAATCAAGAAGGAGGTGCACGCATGAGAACTCGCGCGATGTCGACGTCTTGGGGACGCGTCACCTTGAGATTGGCGAAGCGGGACTCGACGACATCGACCCTTCGACCTGTGAGTTCGAACCAACTCGCATCGTCGGTCACCCGCTCACCGGCCTCGGAGTTCGAGAGTTCCTCGAGTGCCGCGACGAGTGCTCGTCGCGAGAAGACCTGCGGGGTCTCCGCTCCCCAGAGGGTCGAACGATCCACGGTCTCCTCGATCGAGTCGTCATCTCCGACACGTTTGACGGTGTCGACCACTCGATGGGCGAGGATCGCCCCGCCGCATCGCCACGCCGCGCGGACGACGCGATCACAGTCGTCGCGATGGAGGAGCGGTCGCGCAGCATCGTGGATCAACACCCACGCGACGCCGTCGGGGATTCGGGCGAGTCCCCGCGAGACGGACTCGGCGCGCGTCGCTCCCCCGACGACGACCTCCCAACTCCCTGCGGGCGATGCGAGCTCCAGCCAGCGCTCGGCCAGCACGACGTCATCCGGGTGCACGACCACGATGCCGCCGACCAGTCCGGGCGCCGCGGCGACCGCACGCAGCGACCACACTGCGAGCGGCAGCCCCTCGATCTCCAGGGCGGCTTTCCTCGTCCCCGTCCCGAGGCGCCGTCCCTCCCCCGCTGCCGGCACCAGAGCGTAGAGCGACTCGGCCGGAGTCAAAGGGTCCCCGCGATTCCGCCGTCGGCGAAGGGAACGAAGAGCCGCATGTACTCGGTCAGGCAGAAGCGATCGGTCATGCCGGCGAGGTAGTCGCAGATCACCCGCTCCGCACCCTCCGTCTCGATCCGACGGAGGTGCCCCGGCGGCAACTGCCCCGGCTCGCGCAGGTACTCCAGGAAGATGGCCTCGATGAAGCGTTTCCCCTTCTCTGCGATCTTCTTCGCGCGGTAGTGCTGGTAGAGATGGGTGCGCAGGAACTCCTCGAGCGTCGCCTTCTCACGTTCCATGCTCTCGGAGAAGCCCACGATCGGCCTGGTCGCCCCCCGAACCTGTTCGACCGACCCGATCGCCTGAGCCTCGAGCCGCCGACGTGTCTCGGCGACGAGGTCCCGCACCTGGGCGTCGATGAGCCGCGACACCGTTCGCGCGATGCGACGACGCTCGTCGATTCGCGGCCACCGTTCCTCGACCTTCGCCTCCGCTCGCCTCCAGATCTCGAGTTCTCGGAGATCCTCCACCTGCAGGTAGCCAGAGCG
>JAGQRC010000622.1 GCA_020425835.1 Planctomycetota bacterium
CGCGAGTCGTGCTCGGCGGAGTACTCCGCAAGGCCGGCGCTCGCGTAGGCGCGGAACCGTCGCTCGCGCGCGAAGATCCCGCGCCCGATGCGCACCTCGGCTTCGTCGACCGTCTCGGTGTAGTCGAACTCGTGGAAGTTCGTCGCGACCACGTCGTCGTAGTAGGTGCGCTCGGAACGCGTGTAGCTCAGTCCCCACTCGAGCCGGTGAGCGAGATTGGTGTAGGTCGCCTGCCCGACGACCTCGGCCTCGACCAGACCGGCACCGATCCCCCCGGTGACGATGTTCGTCAGCAGCGGATCGGTCGCGACGCCCAGGACTCCGAAGCCGCCGCTCGGCACGACCGCCGTGGTCGGCATCCAGAACTGTGGACGCACCTCGAGGATCCCGAAGTAAGGGTCCGCGTCGAGTCGCGCGGCGAGTTCGGGATCCGACGCGGGAATCTCCGAGGGAAGGGGAAGCTCGCGATCGCCGCGGCGACGTTGGAACGAGGGAGCCACGCCGTCGACGTCGCGCGCGAAGATCGCGCCGGGCCAGGAGAGATCGATCTCCGGAACTTCGGTCGCCCAGTCGCGGCGATCGCTGGGCATCGTCGCGATGAACGGCCCCGAGCGATCGTGCTCGACGAGCGCGAGCTGTCGACCATCGGGCGAAGGCACGCACGCCGTCACGCCGCCGATGGTGTTCGTCACCGGAACCACGCTCGCCTCCCCCGCCTCGCTCCACGTCACGCAGTAGGCGTTGGACACCCCGGTGTGGTCCGAGCAGAAGAAGAGCGACGAGCCGTCGGCGCTCCATGCCGGATGGAGAATGCGACCGCGACCCTCGAAGATGACGGCGCGAGACGACGGATCGCGGAGCGGAGCGAGCACGAGTCGGCTCCCGGTCCGATCCGTCTCGACCCAGACCAGCTCCAGGTCCCCCGACCCTCGCACCGGTCGGAACGTCGGGCTCCACGGCAAGCCGTCGGTGGCAATCACCCGAGCCTCGCCCGACGCGCCGCGATCCAACGGATCGACGACGAGTCGCTGTTCCCCGCCGCCGAACTGGATGGCGGCGAGCCGCTCGCCATCCGCCGACACATCCGGCTGGAGCAGGCGACGTCCGTACCAGTGGTCGCCGACCCAGATCCGGCTGTAGCGCCGCCAGTCGTACTCGTGGTAGACGAGCTCATCGGTCCCGGCGATGGTCCGGATGTTCCCGAGCGCATGCGACCAACTCCACGTCGTCTCGATCTGGCCGTCCGGGAGCAGCCGACGGATCCGTGGTCGACCGTAGGGATCGATCGTCGTGAAGACGATGGCGTCGCCCTGCCACGCCGGCGCTCCGACGAACAGATCTTCCGGAGTCCGACGCCGGAGCTCGGTCGCTCCCGCCCCGCGGATCCGCTCGAGGTTCGACTGCTGCTCGATCGTCAAGGACTCGCGGGCATCCTCGATCAAGGTTCGGTGCCGCGTGCCGAGCAAGCGTCGCGTCCCGCGGTTGAAGAAGAACGGCCACGAGCGGGTCTGCTCGCGGACGATCTCCCACAAGCTGATGCGATCGCCGAGGAGCGCCTGCAGGTAGCGCGTGTAGGCGAGGCCGTAGATGTAGACGGTGTTGCCGTAGGGCCAGTGATGCTCGGTGATCCGCCAGTCCCCGACCTCGGGAACGGCGTCGTCGGCCGCATCCAGCCGCCACACCATGTGGATCAGCGGGTCCTGACCCCGCCCCTTCCAGACGCTGTCGGTGCGCGCGTAGTGCGACTCCGCCCAAGTGCCCAACCCTTCGTGCCAGAAGCGCGGCATGGTCGGGTGGGAGGGTGTCGACAAATAGAAGAGCAGCAGGCTCACGATGTCGTTCGGGAGGACTCGACCGAAGACGAGCTCGAGCCCGCGTCGAAAGCCGTGGTTGCGGTCGTTCGAGATGTGGTGCGCGAACTCGTGGATGAGCGTTCGCTCGACGACGTCGTCCCCGGTGAAGATCGTCGACTCCTGGAGCGCCGGAGCGAGCTCGACCTGGACGAGCGGGAACGGCACGACGAACGAGTAGCCGTTGTGGTCGTCGACCCAGTCCGAGACCAACACCGCCAGCTTGCCCCGCGGTGCGTATCCGGCGTCGACGATCATTCGGGCGTAGAGCTGCTCCGCGCGCGCCGCGAGCGACTTCAGCGCCTCGGTGTGCTCCCGGGGAACGAACACCCGGAGGTGCTCGGTCTCGATGGTCGAGATCGGCTCGCCGGGCCAGATGAGCGGCTGCGCATCCGCGGGCGTCGACAACGAGAGGGCGCACGACACGAGCGCGATCCAAGACCAACGTGCCATCGGAGTCCTGACGTCGAGGGAAGGTCGAACACGGCGGGGCCCCATTATGTGCGAGGCGACGACTCGGTCCAGCGCGGATGGGCGACGGAGACGCGACCCACCGGACGCCCCGGGACCTCCCTCGCCCGGCCCGCCGCCCTCTGATATCCTCCGCCGATCGCGGGACCCGTCGTCACGCGCTGTTGCGCGGGAGGCGACGCGCTCGCCGATCCGCCCACACCGATCCTCGGGAAGCCACCATGCCCTCTCCGACCCGCGACGAGATCGCGAACGCCCTCGTCGGCCACATCAACACCGAGATCATGGGAGCCGAGCACCCCATCGAGTCGACGACACCGTTCGAGGATGCCGGGATCGACTCCATGGCGACCCTGAAGGTGCTCCTCTTCGTCGAGAGCACCTACGGATTCTGGATCCCGGACGAGGAGCTGACCGATACGGTGATCGGGGATGCACAGCGACTCGCCGCGTACATCGAGCAACGCTTGAGCAGTTGAGCCTTTGCCGATGATCGACCGTCCGCGCCCGCTCCATCGTCTCCCGCTGAACGCCGCCGACGCCAGCCTGCTCGCGCTCGATCGGCTCATGGGACCGGGGCGTGTCGGTGGGAACCTCGTCCATCTGGTCATCGAGGTCGACGGCGGGATCGATCCTGCACGAGTGACACGAGCCTTCGAGCGATTCGTCGAGCGCAGTCCCTGGCCCGCCGCTCGCCTGCGACGCGGCGCGCCCCTGCTCCCGCCCTACTGGAAGCCATCCCCACGCGACCGTCGATCCCTCCCTCCGGTCACCGAGCACCGGGAGACGGAGAACCCGTCGATCGATCGTTTCCTCGAGCAGCGCTTGAACGATCCGATCGATCCGTTCCGCGGGCCGCCGATGCGCTGCGACCTGCTGCCGCCCGCTCACGACGGCGCGTCGA
>JAGQRC010000623.1 GCA_020425835.1 Planctomycetota bacterium
GGTACCGAGAAGCCCTCGACGTTTTCGCTCGGGTCCACGGTGCCGACTCGCCATCCGCATCCGCAACCCGCCGGAGTCTCGGCATGTTGTCGATCGAGCTCGGGGATCTCGAAGGTGCCGCGTCACAGTTGGAGACGGATCACGCCATCGCGAGTCGAGCTGCGCTGCTTCCGCCTCGGCAGGTCGAAGCGACGACGCGCGGGCTCGCGGAGCTGCGCATCCGGCAAGAGCGTTTCGACGATGCGGAGCGCCTCGCCAGGGAGTCGATCGGATTGGCGCGCGCCCATGGGGTTCGCATCGGGCTGGGTCGGGGTCTCGCGATCCTCGCGGAGGTCGAACTCCATCGGGGGGATCTGTCCGCGGTCCGACGACTCCTCGCCGAGTCGGCCACGGCCTATGGATGTCCCGAAGCGGATCTCGATCCACTGACGCCGGGCATGCCGTCGACGCGCTGGTGTTGTACGCGCGCCTTGTTCGAGGCGCGAAGCGGGCGGGTCGACGAGTCGCGTCGAATCCTCGAAGGGACGGTGAGGGCGGCTCGCGACGGTCGACTGTCCGGAGCCGTGGACGCGCTCCGCTGTTGTCTGGAGCTCCGACAATGGGATCCGTGGCCCGAGCTGGACGGGTTGATCCGACACGTGCTCGATCGAGTCCGTGAACGAGCCGAACCCGGGGATCCATGGCTCGAAGAGCTGCCGCGCTGGCTCTCCCCGGGGGAGCGACGATCGTGACGGGAGCCGACCGTTCGTCCGCCGACCGCGAAGCACTCTTCACCGAGGTGTACACCGAGCTTCGACGCCTCGCCACGGCCAAGGCGGCGAGACTCGGAGCGAGCCCGACGCTCCAGGCGACGGCACTGGTTCACGAACTGTACTTGAGGTTCGAGAGACGCGATGTCTCGGACTGGCCGACGAGGCAGGACTTCTTGATCGCCGCGGCGACTGCGATGCGGGACATCGTCGTGGAGAACGTGCGGAGCTCCCGCCGTCAGAAGCGTGGTGGGCATCTCCAGCGGGTCTCCATCGAAGTGGCCGAGCTGGAGATCGAGCTTCCGAACGACGACCTTCTCGCCCTCGACGAAGCCCTGGCGAGTCTTCAGGGCGAACACCCCGAGCACGCTCGACTCGTGCTGCTGCGCTACTTCGCGGGGCTGGGCGCAGATGAGACGGCGGAGGTCCTCGGAATCTCCCCCGCGACATTCCGCCGGCGATGGCGATTCGCTTGGGCCTGGCTGCGACGGAAGATGGCGATCGACGACCCGGAGTGAGCGGGGCGCCGCCGCTCCATGAGGACCGGCGGCGCCCGAACTCTCCACTCGCAGCGGATCGACGCGCACATCAGCAGCCCGGGACCTCGCAGCCCAGTGTCCCATCGGTCACGGAGTCGGACACTCCGCACCGGGGGAAGGGCCCCGGAGGCGTCGTGCCGCCCTGGAACAAGTAGGAGAGCTGGTAGATCACGTCGGAGATGGCCACGCTTCCATCGCCGTTCACGTCGGCACTGGCCAGGCAGCCCAGGAGGTCGCCCTCGAGGAACTGATAGTCGAGAGACGCGATGACGTCGGCGATGTCCCCGGTGCCGTCTCCGTTGACGTCACCGCGGAGGAACACCACCGAACTCGGTGGCACGACTTCGCACGTCAGTCCCGACTTCCTGGACCGGGAGGCCTCGATCATCCCGCGGATCTCGTAGACATGAGTCCCCTCGACGACCCCGAGGTCGACGAACCGATTCGCCGAGCCGGGCAGCCGGTGGATCATGGTCCCGTCGCGGTACACCAGAACGCAGTCGTAGATCGTCGGGTTGACCCAGTCGATCTCGACGCAGAAGAAGTCCGGCTGGGTCTCGATGCTCGAGACCCGGACATCGCAGGTCAGATTCCGTGGCGCCGGTGCGCCGAAGAAGCACTCCCGAACATTGTTGGATGGGTCGCGATCGACATCCCCCGTGAGGAGTCGGGTGACCAGACGGACGGGATCGAGCGGCATCTCGACCGCGAAGGCCACGTCCGTCTTGGCGCCGACTCCGAGCACCGGAAGCGGCACCGTCGCGACGATGGTCTCCCCTTCGTCGTCATCGAGCAGAACGACCTCGAGGCCGAGCACGCTTTCGCCGACGGGGTTGAGCGGAGTCGACAGGAAGCCGAGGTTCTCGACCGTGGCGATGCCGTTCACGATGACTCCAGGACCCGCCATGGCGTGTTCGAGTCGGCACTCGGTGATGGCGGGGTCGGGGAGGAGCGGTGTGTCGACGACCTGGAAGCCGATGGCGACCGGTCCGGCCAGTGTCAGTCGAGGATCGGCGAGGCCGCTCACGAAGTGGATCGAGTGCAGGCCATCGCGGTAGACACTCGCGGCCATGTTCGACAGGACGGTTCCATCGGGGTAGAGCTGCAACGCGTCGGACCAACCTCCGGTCTCCGCGTCGAAGACGGAAGCGAACCGATTGCCGCTTCCAGAGGCCGTGCCCGCCGGGCCGTATTCCTGCCACGTGAGGATCAGCTCCGGCGGAAGGCTCGTGAGTTGTTCGAGCTCGTGAACCAGGACCGGCGTGTCCGGGAGGAGGAACACCTCCTGCGCCCAGGAGTAGACGCGCGCATCGCAGCGCCCACGGATCTTCACCGGCTCCTGGAACGCGCCGTCGATCAGGCGACTCGCGTAGAGGAAGCGACTTCCACCGCCGAGACCCGTGTCCCGGAGTGAAGTCGTGGAGGCGGGGAGCGCCGTGAATACGAGCATGCCATCGTCTTCACCGGTGAGGACGATCGAGGGCTCGAGCAGCGCTGGGAAGTCGTCCGGAGTCTCCACAGCGTCGAACGGCGCGCTCCAGCTGTCGGTCGGCTTGTCGTAGATCGCCACTTTCAGGGTGCGACCTCGGTTCGACTCGAGCAGGTCGGAATGGATCGGGTCGTGGACCCAGACCGCGTAGGCCGTGTTTCCCGACGGGGAGACCGAGATCGATGGCTGAATGTTGATACCGGGATCCGAGATCACCTGGATCTCCTGCCCGGGGATGGTTCCGGCCGGGTCGATGCGTCGCACGGCGATCGTGGTCTTCGGCAGGTCGGGCTTGATCAGGACCGGCGGCGTGATCGGACAGAGGTAGAACGGCGCGGCGCAGCTCGTGCTCCATTGATAGAACGGAATCACCGGCGGCGGCGCCACGACGAGAAGGTCGTCCGAGTATCGGACCCACGCGGCGATCGCCTCACCGCTCGAC
>JAGQRC010000624.1 GCA_020425835.1 Planctomycetota bacterium
CAACAGGTAGCGCATCCGTATCCTCCTCGTTCGTTTCAGCTGCGCTCGCGGCGGATCGACTCGTCCCGCTCGCGAACCATCGCGTTGATGTCCTCGTCGGCGGCTCGGATCTCGAACGGCCCGATGCGCACTCCGGGGTGCTTCGACATCAGCGCGATGGCGTGGTTCAGATCGCGCGCCTCGAGGAGAAGGATGCCCCCGAGCTGCTCCCGAGTCTCGACGAACGGACCGTCGGTGACCATCACCTGCCCATCCCGCCAACTCAGGGTGACGCCCTCCTTCGCGCTCTGGAGCGCCTCCCCTCCGAGGAAGTGTCCGCCTCGGCGAAGCTCGTCATCGTACGCGAAACACTCCTCCATTTTCTGCTTCAGCTCGTCCTCCGGGCAGTTCGTGAAGATCGACTCGTCCGCGTATCCCAGGCAGATGAACTTCATGCCGTCTCGCTTTCCTTCGGGAAGACCGTCGGGGCCCACTCGGGCCGCTACCGATGGGTCGAACCGCATCGACCGGGATCGACGACGACTTCGAGTTTCCATCAACTCGTTTCGCGTAGACGCTTTGAGAGGAATCGCCGCTCCGGGTCCTGGTCGGTGAGCGAGAGAGCGCGGGCATAGGCGGCGCGCGCTTCCGCGGTGCGGCCGACCCGACGGAGGAAGTCCCCACGCGTCGCGTGCAGGAGGTGGTAGTCCGATAGGACATCGAGCAACGGGTCCGTCAGCTCGAGACCCGCCTCGATGCCGTCGCGCATCGCGACCGCCACCGCGCGATTGAGCTGCACCACCGGAGACGGGGAGGCCCGGAGGAGGAGATCGTAGAGCGAGACGATGCGCGCCCAATCGGTGGCTTCCGCGGAGGGTGCGGTGGCGTGCACCTCGGCGATCGCGGCCTGGATCGTGTAGCTGCCCCACCGGCGCGAGGCGATCGCTCGTGCGAGGAGTTCGCGTCCCTCGGCGATGCGACCAGCGTCCCAGCGCGATCGATCCTGATGCTCGAGCAGGATCAGGTCGCCCTCGGCATCCACGCGGGTCTCGCGCCGGGAGTCGTGGAGGAGCATCAGCGCGAGGAGACCGAGCACCTCGGAGTCGGGAAGGCACTCTTGGAGAACGCGGCAGAGGCGGATCGCCTCCGTCGAGAGATCGGGCCGGGTCAGGGACGCTCCCCGGGTCGCGGAGTAGCCCTCGCTGAACACCAGGTAGATCGTCGACAGTACGGGTCCGAGGCGTCTCGGCAGTTCGTCCGGACTCGGCACGTCGTAGGGGAGGTTCTCCTCGCGGATCTTCGCCTTGCCGCGGACGATCCGCTGGGCGACCGTCGCGCTGCTGACCAGGAAAGCGCTCGCGACCTCCTCGGTCGACAGTCCGCACACCTCCCGCAACGTCAGCGCCACCTGGGTCTCGGGTCGCAGCGCCGGATGGCAACAGATGAAGATGAGTCGCAGGGGATCCTCGGCGAGGAGTTCGAGCTCCGGGTCCTCGATGCCCTCGCGCTCCAGTCGATTCGCGATCTCGCCGAGCGATGCATCGAAGCGCGTTCTCCGTCGAAGCGCGTCGATCGCGCGGAACCGGCCGACGGAGATCAGCCACGCCCGCGGTTGCTCGGGCGTTCCGTCGCGCGGCCACTGCTCCACCGCGGCGGCGAACGCCTCGTGCAACGCGTCCTCGGCCAAGTCGAAGTCGCCGAGCAGACGGACGAGGGAAGCGTAGATGCGACGGGAGTCCTCGCGATAGATCGCGTCGATCCGAGCGGGGGTGGAGGGATCGGAGTCGGCGATCACGGTGAGTCTTCCTCGCGTCGGCGGGTGAGCGTGATCCGAGTAGGACGACCCTACCGAGGACACGACCGGATCATGATACGGCGCGGCTCCACCCAGAGCGACGCCACGTCACCGAGCGCACTGACACAAGAGTCCCCGCCCCCCGGACACCCCTTCGCCGTGCTGGCCCGTCACCGTGACGCGGTCCGGCGATCGGCGAAGTCGATGCCCGCCGGCGGTCGCATCTCGCCGTGCTCGTCCTCCACCGACGGCTCCGGAGGCTCGATCCAGTGGAGGCAACGCTGCACCCCCTTTTGCACGTCTTCGACTGCCACGTACAGGGCGGGGACCAGACCGAGGAGCAGTACGGTCGAGAACATCTCGCCGCCGGCGATCGAGATCGCCATGGGGATCAGGAAGCGCGCCTGCACGGAGGTCTCGAGGAGCATGGGCGTCAGCCCGAGCACCGTGGTGATCGTGGTCAGGAGGATCGGTCGCAATCGACGGACGCCCGCCGCCTGCATCGCCTCGCTACAAGTGAAGCCATCTTCCTCGCGGTACCGGTTCGCGGTGACCACGAGAACGAGGGAGTCGTTGATCACGATACCGGTCAGCGCGATGAGGCCGAAGAAGCTGATCATGTTCAGGTTGTAGCCGAGGAGATAGTGACCGGCGATGCCGCCGATGGCGCCGAACGGGATGGCGACCATGACGATCAACGGCTGCACGTAGCTCCCGAACGCGATGGCCAACAGCGCGAAGATCCCGAACATCGCCAGGACGAAGCCGATGCCGAGCGCCTCGAGCGACTCTCTCTGCGTCTGCTGCTCCCCCTCGAGCGAATAGCTGAGTCCCGCGTACTTCTTCAGCAGGTCGCGAAGCGGACCGCGGCGCAACGCGGCGAGGATCTCGTTCCCGCTGGTGACCGTCTCGTCGACGTCCGCGGTGACATCGATGGACCGCTTCCCCTCGCGACGTCGGATCTCGGTGTACGACGACCCGTACTCGACGGAGGCGGCCCGAAAGAGCGGGACCTCGCCGCCCAGTGGAGTGCGCAGCATCAGGTTCTCGACGGTGCTCAGGGTCTCTCGCTCCTCCTCGGGGAGCCGGACCAGCACCTTCACCTCGTTGCGACCGCGTTGCAGCCGGAGCGCCTCGGTGCCGTAGAACGCGCTGCGCACGGCGCTCGCGAGATCCGCGACCGTCAACCCGAGGCTCCGCGCCGTCGGCTCGAGACGGAAACTGAGCTGCGGCTTCCCCGCCGAGAATCCGTCGTCGATGTCCTGAACTCCGTCGTACGTGCCGAGGGTTGCCGCGAGATCGGCGGCCGCCAGCTCGAGGGTCTCGAGCGAGGAGTGGCTCAACTCGATGTCGACTTCCGCGCCGTCGCCGATGGCGATCTGTGCCGCGAACGTGAGACTCTCGAGCCCCGCGATCGCGGCACAGATCGCCATCGAGATCGGAA
>JAGQRC010000625.1 GCA_020425835.1 Planctomycetota bacterium
CGGGCTTTCGCCTCGAAAGCAGTTTTTCAACGGACTCCTAGGCGTTGTCGGTTCAACGGCTGGCGCCGTTGACACTTCCGTGGCCCGCATCGTTCGACGCGCGGTTCCGAGTTCGTCCCGCGGATAGATACCCAACGGACACTCGATGGGTTGAGTGGTGCGGATCACCCGTGGTCCGATGCGAGAGAGCGCGGAAGCGGATCGCTTCCGCGCTCTCTCTGTTCGGTTCAGCGGCGGCCCGAGCTACTCCTCGAGCAGCAGCTCGAGCTCGGCGACATGCTCCGATTCGATCGCGACCTGAGCCCGCGCGAACTCCTCGACGATCAGGTCCCCTTGCGCTTCGGCGGTCTCGAGCAACTCACGGTAGGCTTCGAGCGCCGCGCGCTCCACGGTGACCGCCGTGCGCAGGGCCTCCTGCGCGGAGGTCTTCTCGGCCGGCAGCTCGAGCTTGATGTCGAGTTTCGGGACTCCGCCGAGCTGCAGGATCTTCTCGGCCACGGCTCGAGCATGATCGATCGTCTCCTGCATGTTCTCGAGAAGGACATCCTTCACCAGCAGGCGGTCCATGCCGCGCACGGTCATCGACAAGTGGAAGTAGCGCAGGCCCGCTTCCAACTCCTCGGCCAGCAGCCCGTTGAGCCGCTCGATGCTGTCTTCCTGGGTCACCGGTGTCCTCCCCCGTGATCGTGATCGTCGGTCTCGTGCAGCTCCAGCTCCTCGACCTGGTCGGGCGGGAAATCCGCCGGGTCGTCGCCCGTCCAGCCCCCGAAACGCTCGAGCGCCTCGAGGAACGGCGCGACCTCGCTCGCCCCCGACTGGAGGAACGAGAGCAGTCGCCCGGCGCGTCCCGCCGTGGCGTTCGAGATCAGGTGCTCGATCTTGCAGGTGTCGACATCGGCCTGCTGCGGCTCGACTCCCAAGAGGTCGACGAACAGGGTCTGCAGGATCTTCTTCTTCGCCACGATCGCCGTGGCGATCTGCCGGCCCTCGTCCGAGAGACCCAGGAAACGACGATCGTCCTCGATCACGAGGCCGCGCTGCTTCAGCCCCTTGAGCGTGACGGAGGCGCTCCCTCGGGTGATCTCGAGTAGCCGAGCGACATCGCTGACCCGGGCGTAGCCCCGCTCCTCGAGGAGCTCCGCGATCGCGACCAGGTGATGCGCAGCGGAATGCGTCACCGGATTCTGGTCGAACGCCTTCCAGGTCTCCATCCTCAAACCTCTCTGCTGAAGTCAGTTACGACCGAGGGCGGAGTTTCCATCCGGTCGAAGGGCAAACCGGACGATTGACTAATAAAACACTTTGATGGAGATTCAAGCAACCGATAGAATCCGCAGCGCCCTGGAGAGGGCGTTGGAGAAAGCCTTGAAGGACCCCTTAGGGAAGCCGAGAGGGCCTTGGAAAAGGCGGAGCAAGACACCGGTGACGCCGACACGCTCCTCGGGCTCCGCACGTTCCGGCTCCGACAACTTCTCCGGTCTCCGTACGACACGCCGTAGCGGGAGGGACGATAACCGATGACGACCTCGACTGCGATTCCGACCCCCGGCCTCCTCCCCACCGGTTCGGGCCCCGTTCCCTTGTCGTCGCTGCCCCGGAACACGCTCGGTCGGATCGACCTCGGTGATCTCGATCCGAGCGACGCCTCTCTCGCCGCCGCCATGGGGCTCACGCCGAGTTCCCTCGTGCGGCTCGCCCGTCGCGGGCGCTCCTGCATCGTGGAGATCCGCGGCGTCCTCGAGGACACGATCTCGACTCGCATCGGCGTCGGACGAAGCCTGGCCGAGCGCATCCGTGTCTGGCCGAGCTAGCAGTCCGTTGAGAGCCCGAGCTTCCTGCGCCCAGCACACCCGTCGAAACTCGAAGTATGAGCCAATACGACTGCGTTTCGCCGGAAGTACTGGCCTTGAAATCTCGGACTCTCGCCTCGAAAGCAGTTTTTCAACGGACTGCCGAGTCCGGCGGCTCGACGCTCTCGATCCCTTCCCGTCTCTTCCGTCCGCGCGCTGACCTGGCCGGCCCCCGATTTCCACGCAACTCGAACAGGTCCGACGTATGACCGAGTTCGCCCCCTATCCCACCACTGCGCCCGCGCTGCGGCGACTCGCTCTCATCGGCAACCCGAACACCGGGAAGACGACGCTCTTCAACCGGCTGTGCGGGATGCGGGCTCGCACCGCGAACTACCCGGGGGTGACCGCGGATGCCTGGATCGGTCGGCTCGCCGTCGGGAGCGAACTCCTGGTCGAGATCACCGACTTGCCCGGGCTCTACGGCTTGGATCTCTCGCTCCCGGAAGCCGATCTCTGCCGGCGGGCGCTCGCCGGGGAGTTGCGCGGCCGAGCGGCACCCGAGGCGCTCCTCGTCGTTCTCGATGCCTCGAACCTGCGTCGAAGCCTGGTCCTGTTCGACGAGGCACGGTGCAGCGCGCGGCCCACGCGCGTCGCGCTGAACATGATCGACGAAGCAGAGCGACGCGCGATCGGCGTCCACGTCGAGCGTCTCGCCGAGGAGCTCGGCTGCCCCGTCGTCGCGGTCAACGCTCGCACCGGTGACGGTCTCGCCGCTCTGATCGGTGCGATCCGCGAACGGTTCACCGGCGAACCCCGCGGCGACGCGGCGTGGCCGAAGCGAACCGAGGCCCAACGGACCGCGTGGGCCGCGGAGCTCTCCGCCTCGGTCACCCGACGGGTCGCGACCTCCCGGCGGTCGCGCGGCCTGACCGACGCGATCGATCGCTTCGTCGTCCACCCGGTCTCGGGAACCCTGTTGTTCGCGGCGGTGATGGCCGCGTTGTTCACCGTGATCTTCTCCCTCGCGGCATACCCGATGGATGGGATCGAGTCGATCTTCGGGTGGCTGGGCGAACGGGTCGCCGACGTCGTTCCGGCCGGAGCGTTCCGGGACTTCCTCGTCGATGGCGTGATCGGCGGCGTGGCCGGTACGGTCGTCTTCCTGCCCCAGATCTGCCTGCTGTTCTTCCTGCTGACCCTGCTCGAAGACTCCGGGTACCTCGCTCGCGCGGCGTTCATGATCGATGGACCGCTGCGTCGTTTCGGTCTTCCCGGAACCGCGTTCGTCCCACTGCTGTCGAGCCACGCCTGCGCCCTCCCGGGAATCATGGCGGCTCGACTGATCGCCGATCCGCGCGACCGGATCGCCACCATTCTCGTCGCGCCTTTCATGAGCTGCTCCGCGCGGATCCCCGTCTACGTCTT
>JAGQRC010000061.1 GCA_020425835.1 Planctomycetota bacterium
CATCCGATCCGCCATGTCTGGGTCCCGGTGCACCAACACCGAGATCGAGTTGAGCGCGTTGAACAGGAAGTGGGGGTGGAGCTGCATCTTCAGCGCCTCGAGCTTGGCGCGAGTGAGCCGACTCTCGAGCTGCGAAGCCTTCAACGCCGGGCGGTAGTAGAGAAACGCGTAGCAGGCCGCGACGATGCCGAGATAGACGGCGAAGAAGTAGATGAGCTGGCCGAAGAAGACGCCGATGTAGTTCCACCACGCCGCGGCGAAGTTCTCCGCAGGCCCCTCCACCACCTCCGTGCTTCCGGCGTTCCGCACCGCCGACGCTGCGATGTCGTACGCGACGTAGCAGACGCTGGAGAGCATGAGATAGGCGGAGATGAACATCATTCCGGCGAGGAGGTGGACAGCGAACAGGGTCGACAAGCGCCAACCTCGACCGCGGGCGAGCACCCACTTGACGAAGTGGAAGATCGGAACGCTGAGAAAGACCCAGACGTACCAGACCGCGACACCCTCGAAGAGGAGATCGATCACCGTCTCGAGCTTCCAGCCCCGGACGGTCTCCCAGGCACGGGAGAAGAACCCCTGCTCCGACCAATCCTCGAACTGAATACGATCGTAGATCACCGCCATCGCGACCAGCGCGGAGTGGGCGAGCGCGCAGAAGGTCCCGAAGGCGATGACCGTCCACCACACCGACCCGCGGGCTTCCGCGGGGGTCGACGTCGGCTTCCTGGCTCGCGCAGACACCGTGGACCTCCTTGCACCATCCACCCGTCGAGGACGCATCCCGGTCGTTTCCGAACGGGCAGCTATCCACGACCCGCTGGATCGACGATGATACCGATCCGAGACCCGAAACCCCCTCGGCCCGGACAACTCGCGGATCCACCACCCAGAAGGCCGTGCGACACGCACGGGTTGTCGAACGAGGCTCGCGTGAACGCAGCGCTTCTCCGCGTCTATCAGAACCTGCTCGAGTCCGTGGCGGAGCAAATGGGATCGGCCCTCGAACGCACGGGTTTCTCGCCGAACATCAAGGAGCGCCGAGACTACTCTTGCGCCGTGTTCGACGGCAAGGGGCGAATGCTCGCCCACGCCGCCCATATCCCCGTCCACCTGGGATCGACGCAACTCTCGGTGGAGGCGGCGATCGCGCGGGGTGATCTCGGACCGGGCGACGTGGTGCTCCTGAACGACCCCTACTGCGGCGGAACACACCTTCCGGACCTGACGGTGGTCTCCGCCGTGTTCGAAGATGGCGACAGTGCACCGCGCTTCTACGTCGCCAATCGAGCCCACCACGCGGATGTCGGCGGCGCCGCCCGAGGGTCGATGGGTCTGTCGACCGAGATCTACCAGGAGGGACTCCGGCTCCCACCGATCAAGATCATGGAGTCGGGCCGATGGGTCCGGGACATCCTGACGATCCTCCACGCGAACATGCGCCAGCCGGACGAGCGCGACGGGGATCTCCGCGCCCAGCTCGGCGCCCTCGACGTGGGGCGGAAGCGGCTGGCGGAGCTCCTCGCGTCACCTCGCCGGAGCGAGCTCCTCGACTACGGTGGACACCTGCTCGACGCTGCGGAGCGACACGTCCGGACCTTCCTGGAGTCGATCCCGGATGGAGAGTACGGGGGGGAAGAGTTCCTCGATGACGACGGGTTCGGAGACGTGGACATCCCGATCCGGGTGCGCCTTCGTATCGATGGCAGCGACGCGACCATCGATTTCACCGGCACGGCGCCAACCCTGATCGGCTCGTTGAACGCGAACCCCGCCATCACCCGCTCGGCCGTGTTCTACGTGATCCGCGCGCTGTCCGGGGCGGAGATCCCGGCCAACGCCGGCCTGCTGCGGCCGATCACGATTCGAGTCCCGCCGGGCTGCTTGCTCGATCCCGCGCCGCCCGCCGCGGTCGCCGGAGGCAACGTCGAGACGTCCCAGCGCATCGTCGATACGCTGCTCGCCGCCATGGCGCCGGCCTGTCCCCGACGAGTTCCCGCTCAGAGCCAGGGGACGATGAACAACCTCACACTGGGCGGACGACGCGCGGACGGTAGCGGCTACTCGTACTACGAGACGATCGGCGGCGGTTGCGGAGCCGGATCCTGGGGACCCGGTGCTTCGGCCGCGCACTCCCACATGACCAACACGCGCAACACGCCAGTGGAAGCGCTCGAGCATGCCATTCCGGTCCGGGTCACGGAGTACTCGGTCCGACGCGGGAGCGGTGGCGCCGGTCGGTATCGAGGGGGCGACGGCATCGTCCGCGAGATCGAGGCGCTCGAGCCCCTCGAGTTCGCTCTCCTGACGGAGCGCCGCCGCCGAGGTCCTCGAGGACTCGCCGGCGGCGAGGATGGCCGACCCGGGCGAAACCTCCGCGTCCGAGAGAGTGGCACCGAGGTCTTGCCCGGAAAGTGCGCGGATCGATTGTCGCCGGGCGATCGCCTGCGCCTGGAGACTCCTGGAGGAGGAGGTTGGGGCTCGTGCATCCCTCTATCGTCGCCCACCGTGGACTGACCGAGGTCGGACACATCGAGAACACCCTCGACGCGATTCGAGCGGCGATCGACGCCGGTGCCCCCGCGGTCGAGTTCGACGTGCGCCGGAGCCTCGATGATCGCTGGGTGGTCCACCACGATCCCGACCTCCGGAGGATCCACGACCTCCCGGTCACGATTGCCGAGCACACACTGGCCGAGTTGACGTCGCTTGCACCGATCTCGCCGCTGCGCGACGTCGTCGCGGCCTTCGCGGACCACCCGACCATCCCGATGATCGAGATCAAGGAGCCGACGATCTCGGGTCTCGAAAGCCTCGTCACCGACCTGCGACCCGCGCTCTCTCGCCCTTCGGTCGTCGTCATCGCACGCGGACCGGACATGCCTCGCGCCCTCGCCGAGACCTTTGCGCTGCTGCCCGCCCGGCCGAAGTTGTTCCTCTACACGAGGTCCTGGCGCGAAGCCCGAGATCGCGCCGATGAACCCCTGGATGGATACGACCTCCCCTGGGACCCCTCCGACGAGTCCGAGGTCGATCCCGCCCTACGACGGTTCGAGAAACGGGGGCAGGTCGTCGCCGTCTGGACCGTCAACGAGGCGAACGACGCCCGCGGGTGGCTCGATCGCGGCGCTCGCTGGGTCATCACCGATCGACCCCTCGCCCTCTCGCAGGCACTCGAGGACACCCCGTGAACTCTCGTCCACTCGGTCGTCGGCTTCTCCGCTGGGGCATGCTCGCGACGCTCCTGTATGCGGGGTTCGCGGCGTTCGCCTTCTTCGCCTCGGAGCGACTGATCTTCCAGCCCCCCCAGCACCGGTCGCGGGAGAACGAGGCGGGCGCAAGTCGTGGGTTCGTGACGACGGTGAGCGGCCTCCGCATCGCGATCCTCCGCGCCGACCTGCCGAACGCGAAACGAGTGATCCTGCACAGCCATGGCAACGCGGAGGACCTCTCGGGATTGGCTCCCGAGCTGACGTCGATCGCTCGACACTGCGACGCTTCGGTGATCGCTTACGACTACCCCGGCTACGGCGAGAGCGGTGGTCGGCCGACCGAGCGGGGGACCTACGAGGCGATCGAGGCGGTCCATGCGCTACTCACGAGCGAAGGCTGGAAACCCGACCAGATCATCCTGTACGGGCGATCGCTCGGGGCCGGTCCATCCTTCGATCTGGCGACGCACAAGGCGGTCGGTGGGCTGATCGCCGAGTCCGCTTTCGTCAGCGCGTTCCGGGTGATCACCTGGATGCCCGTGCTGCCGTTCGATCGCTTCCCGAACCTGGAGCGGGCGCGAACCCTGTCGATTCCGGTGCTCTTCATCGCCGGGAGCCGGGACGACGTGGTCCCCCCTTGGCACGGAGAGCTTCTGTTCCAGTCATCGCCCAGTCCGACGAAGCGACTCGAAGTGATCGCCGATGCCGGGCACAACGACCTCGCGGCCGTGGCCGGACCTCGCTACTGGGCGATCCTCGAAGCGTTCATCCGCGACCTTCCCTGACAGAGCTTCATGAGCGAACCGCCGGCCCTCGACACTCATGGCCTTGTTGCAGGTCCACGAAGGGTACGAGCTCACCGCTGCTCGATCACATCGACGATCCTCCAGCGACCATCCTCTCGCTGGACCATCACGCAGCCGATCAGGCTGTCGGTGGCGATCGAGTAGATCGAGACCTCGCGCTGGACGGCGCTCAGCTCTTTCTGCTCGGTTCGGTACGGGGACAACCGCTCGACCCGGTCCAGGAGTTCCACGAACGCCAACTCCTGCTGAGGCTTCAACCGGACCAACGGCGAGGTCACGCCACCCGAGAGCGCGGAGCGGAGATCCGAATAGAGGTATCCCGCCTTCAGCCGCGGACCGCTCGAGGAGCCCGATGCCCCACCCGACCCGGTCGAATCATCGCGCCGGGGAGGAAGCCACATCTCGCGCTTGTAGTCGGTTCTCTGGCTCACCGGCGTGAAGGTCGCGCGCGCAGCGCGAAGCGCCTTCGGTGCCCGAGCGAGCGCTCCCGAGCCCGGAAGGAAGGCGAGGGCGACCCCCGCGACGATGACCACGCCGAGAACCACCGTGGTCGTCCTCGACGCACTCCGCCGACTCCGTTTCGAGCCGCCCGACTCGGGCTCGAACATGGTTCCATAGTTCCAGTCGGAGAGATCCGGCTGGCGACGCTTGCTAGTGGACATGGAGATATGAGATCACTTTCGTGCTGATATCGACGACCTGATCGACACCTTCGACGTTCGACAGCACGTCGCTCGAGTACAGGACGTGGGGATTCCCGTTGCCCAGGTCGATCACGTCTCCCGCGCCCGTGTAGGTGACACCCTCGCCGACGAAGTTCGCCGCGAGCCCCCCGACGATCGTCGCGTAGTTGTCGAACTCGATCAACGCACCGCCCGGAATGTCCGCATCGCCCTTGAACTGGATCACAACCAGACCGTACCAGTAGGTCGAGTCCTCCATGTAGAGCGAGGAGACGGATGTCGCATTGTCGACCTCGATGACCAACGTGCCGTAGCCGGCGAAGTTCTGGTTCATGTGCAGTTGCTCGTTGTCACCGAGACTCACATGGAGCAGCACCGGATTCGCCGCGGTCCCGTAGGTTCCTATGGAGGTGTTGTTGAACAGCTGGCTCCCGGTCAAGAAGATGTCCGCGTTGTTCCGCGCGTGGACGACGAGGTTCTCGAAGAGCTCGGACTGGCCCGTCGCGTCCGACGTCGTGCCGTCCGGCGATCCCTCGAGGTCGGCGCCGCCGGAGATGTCCACGAAGACATCGACGTCCGGGTTCCCCGGGACCGGCGACATCGCGATCCCGTAGGTCGCATTGGACTGGTCGGCGAGCGGCGTTCCGCTCGCATCGTGGTCGAGCCCGGAGATGGAGGATGCGGCGTTCAGCTGGAACGAGATCTCGGACGCCGAGACTTCGACGCCGTCCCCGAAGTTCACCTGAATGGCCCCCTCCATGTCGAAGATCGAGGTCAGCTCGACGTGCAGCTGGATCGTCGTCGACTGGTCCTGAACCGTTCCGACGCTGCTGACCTCGTACAGGGTGGCGCTCAGTGGAGTGATGCCGATCGCCACATTCCCGCCACCGAGAGTCTCGGTCACCGTGGTCGCGGCCATGCTGCCGTTCGACGCCCGGATCATGAAGTTCCCGATCTGCGCTCCCGTGTCCGCGAGATAGTACGAGCGCATCGCGCGGGTGCTCTCGCCCGCAGCCCGTTGGTTCGTGGTCGTCACCGAGGTCGCCGCGGCGGACATGCCGAGGATGAGCAGGAGGATGATCACGACCAGGATCATCGCCGATCCCTCTTCGCGAGCCTTGCGTCGAACGTTCATCATGAGTCCTCGGTCGTTCAAGTGGTCTCCTGGAGTCGCGGTCACTGAGGGCGAGTCGGCGCCGAGATCCCGCGTCATTCGCTGTTCCTCATCCGAACCCCGGAGACGATCGTGATCTGATCTCCTTCGGGCGAGCCGGTGTCGACCATGGTCAGATTGACTTCCAGCATCGAACCAAAGCGATTGAAGACGAGGCCGCCGCTCGGCACGTTCTCGGCGACGATGCTGACGATGTCCTCGTTGCCCGGGGTCGTCGTGCTGAAGGGGGCGAGGTCCTGCCAAATGCGGAGCGATCCGGTCTCTCCGGACTGGTCGGGAACGAAGTCGATCTGGATCGGGTTGCTGTAGACGACCGATCCCCCGGAGAACGCGACCGGTCTCTGGAATCGAATCCAGTTGCTCGTGTCGGGGATCGGCGGAGTCAGCGTGACGAACTGCCCGGTCAGGAGCTCGCCGATCACCCGGTCCATCACGACCTGGGAGCGGGCGGTCAGGTGCGCTCGACGAATCTGCTGTGACAGCAGATTCGATGAGCTCATGAACATCTGACCGACGGCCGTCCCGACGATGGTCACGATCGTCAAGCCGATCGCCATCTCGACCATGGTGATACCGTCGCCGCCGGGTCGCCTTCGAAGTCTCTTCATTCGGGTGTCCATCCGCTATCCCTCCGAGCTCAGCAGCATGTGCAACGAGAAGACGTTGCTGCCGCTCCCGCTCGGCACGGTGATCTGGATTCGGATCGGCAGGAGCATGTAGTGGGATGAGATGTCCGTGTCCGACGCGGTTCCATCTCCGTCGAGGTCCCGAGGCAGCCCGAACGCGGCCGCCTCTGCACTCGACTCGGTCTCATCGGTGAAGATGGTCACGAGACCGGTGGCGCCCAGCTCACTCACCGAGAAGGTGAGCGACTGGTACGCGTCGATGATCTCGTCGAACGGCGTCCCTCGGATACGTTCCGCCTGGTTGCGCAGAGCGTTCCGCACGATCGCCTCCTCGGTCGCGACGATCTGAGATCGTTCGTTGGCGAGCTGAAGGGAAGTGATTCCCACGAAACCGAACACGGTGAGGGTCACGCAGACGAGAGACTCGACCAGCGTGATCCCGCTGTCCCGCTTCGGAACGTAGCCGTCTGGTTGTTGGATCGATGGTTCCATGCCGGGAAATAGGCAAGGTCGGGGCCCGCTTCCGGCGCGGGCTCGTGATAACTCCGGCAACCCCTGGAGCCGGGGGGAATAGGAGCGCCGGCGAACTCGAGGGGCAGTTCCGCGCGATGGGTCGCTCCGTGTCGTCTCGACAAACTTCGTCGCCAGTTCGCGTCACCGTCACGAATCGTCGTCCGCGGCAACGACGGATTCGAAACTTGGACCGTTCTTCGACACGGTGGAAGGCAACCCCTGCCTGCTCCCGATCTTCCGGCGATCGCCCCCGGGCGTGACCGCAGACGGTGCGCGGCGACACGAAGTGTCGGTCGTCCACGGACGAGGCACCCTGCGGGCTCGACCGCACTCCTCCGACCGCCAGCTGTTGTCGCAGCGATTCGGCGTCCGACCCGGAGTCGATCGGCGAGATCGTCCGGAAGACCCGCTGCACGGATCCGCCTCGTCGGCATCGCACGGAGCGCGAGGGAACTCCAGGGCATGGGTCGGCGGGTCGAAGACGGCGAACCCCGCCCGCGGGTCCCGTCGTGCGGCTGTCCGACTCGATCGACGTCGAAGACCGCCGGAGCACCGAGTGCGAGGCGTTCGATCTGCCTCCGGGAGTCCAGCGCAAGAGCCCGTAGGAGCCTGGGAGTTTGGCCTCTGTTGCCGCGAACGCCCCGAGCCTCGTCGCGATCCGGTTCCCGAACGGCTTCAGCGCAACTCGGGCTGCGGCCGCGAGCGGATGTCCTCCCGGTATCGGAGCATGAACTCGGTCAGTTCCGGGATGTTGGTCGTCCCCAGCTTGCGCATGGCATTCGCGCGTCGAGCATCGATCGCTTGCGAGCTGACGCCGAGATCTGCCGCGATCTGCTTGTTCGTCTTCCCGGTCACGACCAGGTCGATCACTTCGCGCTCGCGCGGTGTCAGGCGCGCGTAGCGCTCCTCGATCTCGGTCCGACGCTCTCCGAGTTCGCGCAACTCTCGGTCGTAGCGCAGCGCATCCTGGATGCGGTCCAACAGAGCCTGAGCGGCGAAGGGCTTCTCGAGAAAGTCGAACGCTCCCCGCTGAACCGCATCGACCGCCATGGGAATGTCGCCGTGACCGGTCACGATGATGACCGGCGTCGACACACCCTCGGACTGGAGCCGCTTCTGGAGTTCGATGCCGCTCATCCCCGGCATCCGGACATCGAGGATGATGCAGCCCGGCGATCCCCGCTCGAACTCGTCGAGAAAGTGGCGTGCGTCCGAGAACTCCGAGACCGGGAGATGGACCTCATCGAGCAGCCGCCGCATGGCGTGACGAATGTCCGGATCGTCATCGACGACGAACACCGTACCCTCGAGTGCTTCCATAGCCCCAACTCCTCTCTCGTCTCCAGCCTACCGCCGGAGGTGCTGAAACCTCGCCTCAATCATCCGTTTTCGAGCAGTTCGGGAGCGAGAAGCGAAACACGCTCCCTCCCTCGCCCGGCGTGGTGGCACAGATACGCCCACCATGGGCCTCGACGATCGACTGACTGATCGACAGGCCGATACCCAACCCCCCCGGCTTGGTCGTGAAGAACGGCTCGAAGACCCGGTCCAAGAGTCCCTCGGCGATCCCCGGGCCTCGGTCCTCGACCGAGACGCACACCGAATCCGGGAAGTCGTCATCCGCATCGCACGCCGAAACGCGGACGACGATCGTCCGAGACTCGCCACCCCCGACCGCTTGGATCGCGTTCTGGACGAGATTCATCACCACTTGCTGGAGCTGGATCCGATCGCCGTCCACCATCGCGGTGGGTTCGACCTCCACTTGGACGCGGATGTCCTTGGCCTCGAGCTCGAACTCCAGGAACTCCACCACTTCCCGGACCACGTCCCCGAGCGACAACAGGCAGGTGGACGGCTCGTGCCGGCGAACGAAATCGCGGAGGCGCCGGAGGATCTGCCCCGCGCGTTCCGTCTGCCGCGCGATCGACTGAAGATCTTCGACGACTCTCTCACGGTCTCCGCGCATGAGTCCCAACCGTCCGCTCTCGGCATGGATGCTGATCGCCGACAGCGGCTGATTGAGTTCGTGAGCGATCCCCGAAGCCATCTCACCCATCGTCGTCAATCGTGCGACATGGGCGAGCTCCGACTCCCGCTGTCGAACCTGATCTTCCGCCCGCCGTCGGGCGGTGATGTCCTCCGCGATCCCGACGACCCGGACGATCTGCCCCCCATCGGAGTGAATGGGAAAGGACAGGTCCCAGATG
Source organism: Planctomycetota bacterium (assembly GCA_020425835.1). The sequence goes on from JAGQRC010000061.1 coordinate 9,225, forward strand.
AACCTAAGGGAGCCGTCGGCGCGAACGATCGCGTACCGGACCTCGTAGCCCGTCTCGTTCGCACTCTCCCGGGCTCGAACGACGCGTCGACGATCCTTGTCGACGATCGACTCGATCCAGATCGAGGGATCGGAGTAGAGCTCGTCGGCCCGACGGCCCCAGATCTCCTCGAACGCGGGGCTGACGTACTGCGGCTGGGTCAGGGAGCCGTCGTAGACGTAGAACACCTCACGGATGTGCTCGGCCAGCTCACGGAACCGCTGCTCACTCTCGCGGAGGGCGTCCAACGCGTTGCGACTCTCGGTGATGTCGCGAGCCACCGCGTAAATCTCCCCCTGGAAGGGACGCGCCGACCATTCGAGCCAACGGTAGCGACCGTGTCGATCCAGGTACCGATTGACGAAATCGATGGACTCGAACCCCTTGCCGAGGTGCTTCAGCTCCGCCTGGGTCGATGCGATGTCCTCGGGATGGACGAAGTCGACGAACGGTCGCGAGAGGAGCTCCGACTTGGTGTAGCCGAGCGCCTTGACGAACGCGTTGTTGACGAGGGTGAAGTAGCCGTCGTAACTCGCGAAGCAGAGCATCTCTCGGCAGAGGTCGAAGAACTGCTCGAACCGAGGCTCCGACGGCCCCCGCTCTCGACGCTGTGCGGCTTGCTCCGTCACGGGCTGTTGCTCCGTCGCCATGTCAGCGGCTCCGTCGGTGCCGGTCCCAGCTCTCGAGGTCCCATCACCGGCGGGCCATCAGAGGAAGCGGGTCGTGGCCGCTTCGTTTCTCTCGGCCTGTCGCCGCTCCAACGCTTCGAGTCGCTGTTCGACTTCTTCCATGCGCTGCTCCATTTCCCGCCACGACGCGCGCTGCAACGAAGCGTGGAGCTCCTGGATCAGGTTGTCCAGGTCGCACTGGGAGAAGTACGACACGTCGCCAATGGTCTCCCGGGGTCGGATGCGGCCTTCGCTCTCCAAACACTTGAGCACGGATACGGGGAGATCCAGTCGCCGAGCCGCTTCATCGATCCGGTAGATCTTCATCGGTCCCTCCTCAGGACTCGTCGCTCCTCGATTCGTGAACTCGCCCGGAAGGCGTCTCGTCGGCGACCGAGAAGCGATGCGCACCGACGGTGTTCGGTCGGCTCACGGAATCGAGGCCCGGGGCACGCCCCGCCACCTTCGCCTCATCTTCGGCGCGTGCTCATCGGCGCCTCCTCAACGATGTCTGCCCATCGTCGCGTCCTCACCGATGTGTCCGCGCCGAGCGTTCGTTCACACAGCGGGGCCGTGGTGCCCTGCAGCGCGCCGGATTCGCGGTTGCCCTCGCGGCGAGCCCAGCCGGGAGCGACTTC
>JAGQRC010000626.1 GCA_020425835.1 Planctomycetota bacterium
CGGCGAGGTGGAGTGGCGCAGCGTCTGGTCCTCGCTGACGTTCGAAGTGTCACGGGCCAGTGATCCCGAGGGATCCGAGAATCCGGAGCCCGATTCCCAGAGAAAGCGAGTTGGATGATGAGATTCGTGATCCTGTTCCTCGTGCTCTCGTGCGCGGGAGTGGTCGAAGCCGGTGACGGCGTCTACCAATTCATCCGCGGCGATGTGAACGTCGACGGCTCCGTGGACATCGCGGACCCGATCGCACTGCTCGACTGGATGTTCATCCCGGGTGCCGGCGTGCCGCCGCCCTGTGCGGATTCCGCCGATGGCAACGATGACGGCGCGATCGACACTGCCGACGTGATCTTCATGCTGTACGCCTGGTTCGTGCCGGGCTCACCGCAGATCCCCGCTCCGATCGTCTGCGGAGGAGACCCGACGCCCGACGGGCTGGGCTGTGACGACTTCCCGATCTGTCCACCGACGGGGGGAGCGATCGACTTCTCGGAGTTCGTCATCCAGCTGTTCTCATCGCCGGACGCGACTCCGACCGAGGTCAACGGACTGAGCTTCGTCTTCGACGAGGATCCGACCGCGTTCGATGGGTTGCTGATGCCGTGACGTTCGGCGCGACGCTCGGGACTCGTCCAGCGTGACGTGGGAATCCGGAGTCACTCATGAGCCCATCCGACGACCCGGCTCGTGAGTGATCCGGTCCCCTCGTGGCCCCGGCGTTGGCACGGGCTGCGTCCCGTCAGGCGCGCTCCGCCTGGGAGACCGACGGGCCGCAGTGTTCCTCGAGCGTCCGCGTCAACGCGTCGAGGTCGATCGGCTTGGTCAGGTAGCCGTCCATTCCCGCTTCGAGGCAGCGCTCGCGGTCGCCGACGATCGCGTTCGCCGTCAGGGCGATGATCACGGTGTGCGGCCGATCGCCCAGAGCACCCTGCTCTTCGAGTTCCCGGATCCGACGTGTCGCATCGAATCCATTCAGGACAGGCATGTTGCAGTCCATCAGCACGACACGGTAGTGGCGCTCGAGGACCCGGGCGATCGCCTGCTCGCCGTCGAAGGCGAGATCGCATCCATGACCGAGCTCCTCGAGGAGCTCCGACACGACGAGACGGTTGATCTCGTTGTCCTCGACGACGAGCACTCGCGGTGCGGCGTCGGGGGAGGTCGGAGACAGAGTCGTCGACGGTTCGACGTCGCGCTCCGAGACGCGCTGTTCGACTGGCGGCGAGGAGAGGACCTCGAGGAGATCCGCAGGCCGGATCGGCTTGGTGAGCGCGATCGCGGGCGGCCCGGTGCGCTCGTCGTTCTCGATGTCCGAGCGGGTGTCGGCGAGGCCGCGGAGCTCGATCCACCGCGCCTTCCCCGCGGTCCAGCGGTCCCGATCGTCGTCCGAGACCGCGCGGGGGTCGGCGATGATCGTGGTCACGGTGTCGACCGATACCGCATCGAGCACCTTCGCGTCGTCGACTTCGGTGACGCGCATCCCCCAACGTCGGAGCGTCGCCACGAGCACGTCGCGTTGGGGCGTCGGGGCATCGATGACGAGCGCGTGCCCGTCGATGGCCGGCGGGGGCGGCGGATCCACAGCAGCGCGGACGCCGCCGAGCTCGACCCAGAACGTGGACCCCGCGCCTTCGCTGCTCGAGACTCGGAGCTGTCCACCCAGCATCTCGATGAGTCTCCGCGAGATCGCGAGGCCGAGACCGGTTCCGCCGAACTTTCGCGATGTGGAGCTGCTCGCCTGCTGGAACGCGTCGAAGATCGTCTCCTGCTTCTCGGGGGCGATCCCACAACCGGTGTCGTCGACCTCGATGCGGCACCGATCTCCGTCGACGCGCAGCCGAACGACGACCGATCCCGCGTCGGTGAACTTGGTCGCGTTCCCGATCAGATTGCGCAGCACCTGGCCGAGCCGCTCCGGATCGGTCTCGACGACGACCGGATGGTCGAGGACGTCGTCGACGACGAGATCGAGTCCCTTTCGAGCCGCGCCGGGAGCGAAGACCTCCACGGCCTCGAGGACGAGCGACGAGACGTCGACCTCGGTCCGCTCGAGCTTCATCTCGCCGGCCTCGATCTTGGAGAAGTCGAGGATGTCGTCGATCAGCTCCAGGAGGGCGCTCGCCGACGCCTTGGCCACACTCGCGAAGCGACGCTGTCGGTCCGCCAGTCGCGTCGTCAGCAGCAGGTCCGTCATCCCGATGACCCCGTTCAGCGGCGTGCGGATCTCGTGGCTCATGCAGGCGAGGAACTCGCTCTTGGCGCGATTGGCGTCGTCGGAGGTCTGCTTGGCCTCCAGGAGCTCGACCTCCACGCGTCGACGCTCGCGGTTCTCGCGCTCGAGCTCTCGGCCTCTCCGGACCAGCTCGACCGTGCGCTCATCGACAGCCCGCTCGAGTTGGGAGACGAACGACTGGGTGGCGGACCGTTGTCGTCTCACCAGGGTGATCACCCAACCGAGGAGCGCCGCGATCAGGAGGATCAGGGCCCAACCGATGCGCTCGGTCGCGCGAGCATCGGCGACCTCGGTGCGCTCCTCGAACCGCTGGTCATCGAACGCGACTTCCAGTCGCCAGTCCGAGTCGTCTCGAGTCCAGTTCAAGGGCAGGGAGCAGGAGAACAGTGGCGTGGACGAGCGGGCTCCGGGTCCGGGCGGGGAGATCGAGAGCGAGAGGGAGGAGTTTCGTAGGGTGTACTCCGACGACGGGAGGAGCGAGAGCACGGTGTCGATCGGCAGGAGGACGACGATCGAGCCCCGGCACTCTCCGGCGAGATCGAGGAGGGGAGTGAAGTGGGCGATGAAGCGATCCCGCCCGCCGGCGAGCACGCGAGTGAGGGTTCGGGGGCGACGCTCCGCCTTCTCCGGCGGGGCCGCGGGCCACGCGATGCTCGCCGCTGCGGTCGGGATCGCGTCACTCCAGAGGGAGACGGTCGCCGGGGTCGAGCTGGGAAAGGGACCGAGGCGACGGGGCTCGCTCGTCTCCCCGACCCGGAGCAGCCCGACTTCGACACCGGGGAGCAGGTCTGCCAATTCTCGTCCGGCGTCGTCGATCGACTCGATGGTCGCGGCGTCGGGCGTCGCGCCGGGGGAGGCGAGGCGTCGGACCGAGGGCTGACCGCTCAGTGTGCGCGCGAGATCGTACACGCGCTCGAGTCGAGCCTCGATGCGACGCGTGTGCGCCGTCGAAGTGCCTTGCGCCTCTTCGCGGTAGTTCGTGAGAG
>JAGQRC010000627.1 GCA_020425835.1 Planctomycetota bacterium
CGCCTGCCGCAGCAGCACCTCGACCGGGCCTTCGGCGACCATTCGACCCTCTTCGATGATCGCCACTCGACTGCAGAGCTGTCCGAGCTCGTGCAGGATGTGGCTCGAGATCAGGATCGTCTTTCCCATCCCTTGGAGCACGCGGAGGAACTCGCGGAACTCCACTCGTGCACGGGGATCGAGGCCGCTGGCCGGCTCGTCGAGGAGGAGCAGGTCGGGATCGTGGATCAGTGCGCGCGCGAGACTCAGTCTCTGGCGCATTCCTCGCGAGAGCCCTCGGACCGGCGCGTTCCGCTTCGCGGCGAGGTCCGTCAACTCGAGCAGATCATCGATCAGCGCCTTGCGGCGATGACCGTGGATCCGGTAGGCCGCCGCGAAGAATGCCATGTACTCGTAGGCGGACAGGTCGTCGTAGACCCCGAACGCATCGGGAACGTATCCGATCCTCGAGCGGACCAGCTTCGGGGCGTGACCGAGGTCGAGTCCACCCACGCGGACCCGGCCGCGATCGGGCTTCATCAGCGTGGCCAGCACGCGGATCGTCGATGTCTTCCCTGCCCCGTTCGGTCCGATGAACCCGAGCACCTCTCCGCTCGGTATCTCGAAGCTGATGCCGTGCACGGCGGTGAAACCGCCGTAGCGCACCACGAGTCGATCGACCTCGACGAAGCTCATTCGACTCCCTTTCGGATGATGCGCCGGACCCAGATCGGCGTCCTGTCGAGCTCCCGACACACGGTGATCCGCAAGTCGTCGGCCTCCACCGGGAGCGGCCAGTCGTCGACATTCCCCGCACCACTCGGCGAGGCGATGCGCATTTGGAACGGATCGGCGCCGAAGAGCCGCCTCTCCGAGGGATCCGCCGACAGCTGGACCTCGTTGCCCCATCCCGAGCTGCCGAACGCCTCGACCGAGAGTGTCGGGGCCCCCCAGAGATCGCGAATCCGTTGGACGTCGCGCTCCAGCGCGGCGCGCACTTGGAACATCATCCCGTCGAGCGTCGGCTTCGAGTAGAAGCCCGATCCGAGATCCAACCGAGGGAGAACGCCCCTTCTCTGGAGATCGTCGAGAGGCTCGTACAGGGCCTGCGCGTCATCGAGGTTGCGGAACGCCGTCGGGACTTCGGCCAACCAGGTCGGCTCGGGGGCTCCCGGCATCCAGAATCGAACGTTCAGGACCCCGGTCCAGAGGGCGATCGTCTGCCGCGCACGGTAGTCGAACGGGTAGTTGCCGGTGAACTCGATCGGGGCGATCGGGTTTGCGGGACCGCGCGCGATTCCCCAGCCCAAGAAGCGACGGGGATCGATCGTCTGGATCGTCTCACCGACGAGCCTCCGCTCTTCGCTCCTCCACTCCGAGTGGAGCGAGAGCTCCAGACAGTGCGCGCGCAGCACTCGTCCGGAATCCGCGACGTCGATGAGCACCCAGCGGCGCACCGTGGCCGCGTCCCCGAGTTCGGCCCGGGTCACCGAGACGATCGCCACCGCGAAGAGCACGGTCATCGACGGGAACCAGACCCAGGTCCATCGGCGGCGGCGGATCATCCCGAACAGCCACACATCGACGAAGATCACCAGGACGAAGTACAGCGCGGCGAGCCATCCGAGGGCCCGGTACGGGATCGAGGGGGTCCGACGGGTCTTACCCACGGTGAGATTCCGGAGGTACGGCTCCGCCAGAATGTCCGGTCGAGGCGCCGTCCTCGACCAGGTCGGGAGGGCCGACGACCCGGGGAGTCGCCACAAGTAGTTCCCGACATCGCCCCAGCTCTCCCGCTCCAGCGGATGCTCCTCCTCGACCGGTGCGAACACCGCCACCCGACCCACGCCGCAGCGCCAACGAGGGAACTCGCGTCGCACCGCGTCGTGGATGGACAGGCGTCCTTCGTCGACGACGGTGACCTTCGTCGTGCGATCCCCGCCGCGAAGGAGCCCCTCGACGAAAGCGCGATGGCGCTCCGACAACTGCCCCTCGCCGATGATCGCCGCGGCTCCTCCCGCGCTGATCCAAGTCGACAGGGCGGCCAGCTGATCCTCCTCGAGATCCCGAAACGCGTCCCCCGCGACCACCAGCAGATCGAACATCAGGAATCCGAGGGGTCGACGCGGCACCTCCTCCGGCCCTCGCCGGATGATCTCGGTCTGGATCGCCGGAGCGCCCGACGAAACATCCGATGGACGTGCGAGGCGCCACGCTTCGACGGCCTGCGCGTACTTCGTCGCCTGCGAGGAGGTCGTGACGAAACCGATCGCGAGGACGCGAGTCCGCCCAGAGCAACTCGGTCGCAACGTTCCGAGCCGGACCGCCGCCCCGTCGGCTGCGATCCAATCGATCTTCAGGTCGAGTCGACTCCCGTCCGCGATGGACAGCGGCGGACCGAGGAGGTCGATCCGCTGCCGACCCCGGGTGAGCACAAGCTCTCGGGAACGGAGATCGGTCAACACGCGGGGTCGCTCTTCGAGTCGGATCCCGATCCGACCGACGCGCGGTGTCGAACCGAGCCACTCGATCTCGAACGACCAGGGCACCACCGCTTCCGAACGGATCTCGACCGACTCGGAGAGCAACGAGACACGGATCCGATCCCCATTCGCGAACGTCGCTTCGATGCCATCCGGCGCCGCCGACACGGCCGAGCACGCCAGCAAGATCGCGAAGCAGGGAACGATCGTCCGAATCGAGGGCTGCCGCATTCCGCACCCGTCCTCTCGCTCACGACGTCGACCGCGAGGAGTCGGCCGCGGCGACCTCGGCCGGGACCGCTCCCTCACCCCGAGCGGACTCGGTCTCGAGATCGAGACTCCACCGCGACGAACGACGCCCGCCGGCACACCACACGACGCGATCCGCAGCGATGACGAGCAGAGGTCGCTCGAGCCGGGATCACGTGCGGGCTCAGGGCTCGGGCATTGTCGGACCCCGAAATTCTCTTTCCAGCTTCTGTCCACTTCGGTTGAATGAGCCCCTCGGCTCGTGTCCTCGAGCCGGTCGATGAAAACTCGTCGATCCCACCCTTCCGTCGATCCGCTCCAGTGGCTCCGATCGTCTCGATCGAGGCGGCATGGACGGCTCGAGAAGAGCAGACCACTGCAGATCCGAGATCTTCGCATCCCGGAGATCCGCAGTGCCGATCCGACCCGCGCGTGTTCGAAGGCCGAACCGTCGACGTGGTGCGAGATCTCGGCACCGAAGGAGAGAGGCGGCTTGGCCATGCG
>JAGQRC010000628.1 GCA_020425835.1 Planctomycetota bacterium
CGGGGCGCCCGGCATGGCGGTGCCCACACGAATGGCGTACGACAGCCCGGCGATGGCGTCGAAGTTCAGGGTCGTGGGCAACGGCGAGAACATCGCCGTCTCATCGCACGCGAGAACGGTCGACGGGGTGACTGGGCAGGTGCAGCCCTCGTAGATCGCGACACGCACCGGCTCCGCGAATCCTTGGATCTCGAGGCGATGCGGACCGTCGAAGCTCGGCGACCAGCAGTACCAGAGATCGTCGTAGATCTGATCGTCGGCGCCGGGACTCGGGTCACAGAACGGCGCGAGATCGGGCCCGTCGGTCGTCGCGCCGATCGTGTCGAAGTCCCCGAAGAACGGGGTTCCGATGGGGAGCGCCGCGGCACAGTCATCGTTCGCGAACGGGGGTTGGGCGAGGGCGTTCGTCGCGAGCAGGATCCACGCCGAGAGCACCCCCCCGGTGATTCGTAGCATTCGGGTCCACCTTCCCATTCCGTCGTCTCCGTTGGGTTCTTGCGTGCGGTCGGCTGCTGGGCCGGACCGCGTCCGGATCCTCCATGAGCCCGATGGAAGCTCCCGCGTCTCGGATTCCCCGCGGAAGCGAGAGCGGCCGCAGGGGCGAAGGTCGTCCCTGCAGCCGATCCCGAAGCGCCACGATCCGTACGGTGGGATCTCACGGACAGGTGTAGGTCGCGCAGTCCAATCCGTCCGCCGTCGGGTCGGCTCCGCAGTTGATCGGTCCCGGAGCGGGCGGTGTGGGCGCGCCGGGGACGAACAGCGCGCCGAGTCCGAAGACCGCATCGGAGATGTCGAGCCCACCGTCGTCGTTGATGTCGGCCGCGTCTCGGCAGGCGGGCAACGTCGAGCCCGGGATGAACAGAGCTCCGAGCAGGAACACGGCATCGGAGATGTCGAAGGTCGAATCGCCGTTCGCATCACCGCGCCGGAACTCGTCGAGCACCGGACCCGCGCCGAACGCGGCGAGTTCGGCCGCGAGGAGCGCGTTCGCGTCGCCGCCGTATCCGCCGAACTCGAACGACTGCGAGATCACCTTACCGAACGGTGGGTCGGTGTCGTAGAAGATGCCCACGGTGTATCCCGTGCCGCCGCCGGTCATGTCGTCCACCCAGATCACGCCGGCGTCGGGTCCGGGGAGATCCAGGGTTCCCGGCGTGAGCTGGTCGGTGAAGTCGCTGGTCCCCTGGTCCTGGAAGTAGGGCGCGTCGAGCCCACTCATCGCGGCCGTGGCGTAGTCGCTGCCGACCAGTCCGACGAGTGTGTCGTTCCCGTCGATCGCCCCATCCGCGACGCCGTCGTACTGCGAGAACGAGGTCACCGGATCAAAACCCCAGATGTCGGCGCCTTCGATGTGGACGTGGACTCCGGCCGTCAGCAGATCGATCAACGCGAGCGCCTCGGGCTCCGTGAGCACGTGATTGGACGGAAACGTCCCGAGCATGCAGAAGAGATGGGTTCCCGCCTGGTAGCACGGGATCTCGTCGAGCTCCGCCACGGTGGTCGAGCCGAGTCCGGCGCCGGACAGCGCCGTCTCGATCGCCCCGACCGAATCGACCTGCGCGGCGCTCTCGGCGGCCCAGACGATATTGTCGGGGACCGAGCTCGACACCGAGACCGAGCAGCAGAGGGGGAAGCCGGAGCCGCCGCACTCGCCGATGACTCGAATGCCGTGGGAGCCGTCGACCAAGCCGGTCGCCGTGTAGCTCGTCGCGGTCGACCCGAGGGTCGCGACCACGGATCCGTCGATCTCCACCGCGATCGCGTCGTAGGTGCCGGAGCCGAGGGTCCAAGAGAGGTCCACGTTGCCGGTCGTGCAGTCCGACGTGCAGGTCAGTCCCTGGAGGGCACCGCACGGCAGCTCTTCGATGGTGATCGTGTCGTAGTAGACACCCGAGCTGCTGTCGGAGTAGAGGTCCAGGCACTGGAACGCGGTGAGTCCGCCGGACCAGAGGTCGCACTCGCGGAGGGTCTGTCCGTCGTAGCGAATGGTGTGGAGGTTGTTGTCGAGGTCGATCAGCACCTCGATCTCGACCCACTGGTCGGTGATCAACGGCAGGGTCGCTCCCGCGACGGGACCGCCCGCCGATCCTCCCAGGTCACTGACGAGACCGGTGGCGGCGTTGAACGAGAGCTGCGCCGACCAGTTGTAGGGACCGAGCGCGTTGTACTCGTTCAGCATGATCCAGTACGCATTACCGCTTTGGGTGCTCTCGACGTAGATCCAACCGCGCACGATCCACGTTCCGGAGACGATGCTCGTGAAGGTCGTGACGATGTCCGAGGTGCCGCCGATGAACAGCGAGTTCGAGCCGGTATGGGCGAACGCGGAGCTGACCGGAGCATCGACCAACGGATCCGTCGACTGGTCCCAGGTCACCCAGCTCCCCTGACCGCCGATCGTCGATCCCGAAGCATAGCCGTCGAAGTCATCGCTGAAGAACTGCGCGTGCGCGCTCGGAGCGAGCAGCACGAGCACGATGAAAACGTAGCGAACCGACATGGTTCACCTCCCTTCCTTCTCCCACTCGAGGTCGATCGCGAAGTGCGCTCGACCGAAGAAAGCCCACCGTCGAACCCCCACTCGACCGTCGAGGCCCCACACCTCGAGTTGCAGACCGCCGGAAGAACCCGTCTTCGGACGGACCGCCGGTCTCCGAGTGTTCCGGGTTCGCGTGAGAACCGCAGATGTCTGCGGGCACACACCCCCCGAGGACTCGATCGTCATCGATCGCGTCGCTCGCTGGCCCCGAGACGGTTCGTCCGAGACCCTTGGACCCCTCAACGCTACGAGAGACACCGAGGGGGGTCAACGTCGGGCCTGTCTCCCGGTGGCGCCACGGATTCGGGGAAAGGTCGCAACGATCGACCGTGCCCGAGACACGAAGTCCGGGCGGGGGGTGGCGGTCCGGTGCGCGAGACGGCCGGCGCTCGCGACGCCGAGGTTGTGCTTGACTCGGACCTCCGCAGCCACAGAATCGAGGAGTCGGGGGGGACCCCGCGAGTCGCTCCAGGACGGGGATCAGCGACTCCCGCGTTGTGATGACCGGCGGACTGCCGGGTCGTTGCAGCGAAGGGTCGCGGCCAGGGGCGATGCGCAGGCCGACGTCGATGACCAACGAAGGAACGATCCCGAGTGGTCGTCGGGGAAGCGCACGAAGTGTCGGGAAAGACGAAGAGTCGAGCAAGTAGAGCGGTCGTCCCTACGGCGAGCA
>JAGQRC010000629.1 GCA_020425835.1 Planctomycetota bacterium
CCAGCGGTGCGTGTCGATGCGGTCGACGCGTCGCTCTCGTCATCCACCTCCTCCTTCCGAACGTGCTGCGAGCCGGATGCGGGCTCCCTGCTACGCTGGCGAGTTCGGACTGTTGGAGGGCGGCCTACCCCTCATTCCCCCGCGTCCTCTTCATCGTCGCCCCTGTGCACCAGCCGCGTCAGATCGAGTTTGAACAACCGCCGATCCTCCTCGAACAACCGGTTCAATCGATACGCGATCAACAAGGCGTCGAGCACCGACTCGTCGAACTTGCCGGCGGCGTCCTCCTGGATCTGGAGGACGGCCTCCTTGATCGGGAGTTCTCTGCCGCCTTCGCCGCCGGTCGAGAGAATCTCGTCGAACCAACAGGCCAGCCCGACGATCTGCGCGCCCTCGGTCACGTCGGGACCGGAGAGTCCGTCCGGGAAGCCGCTGCCGTCGATCCGTTCGGTGTGACCGATCACGGCCTCCGCGACGTCCGAGAGTTCGGGGACGTGGGCGAGGATCTCCTTCGCCTTGTGCGCCTTTCGCGTCGCGAGGGTCGCCGCGTGAAGCTCTTCCTCGGTGATGCCGAGAGTGCCGATGTCGTGGAGCAGTCCGGCGATCCACATCTTCTGCGTCGCCTCGTTCGAGTACCCGAGCACGCGCGCCATCGCCGCACTGTAGGTGGCGACGCGACGCGCGCGACCGCGCACCTCGGGTGAGCGTGCTTCGCTGATCTCCGCGAGGAGCTCGAGCACCTGCCGGTAGAGCGAACCCTGCGAGTCGATCAGTCGCCACATCTCGAGCGAGTTGCCGACCAGCATGCCGATCACACTCGCGAGCTCGAGGTCTTCCGGGCTGAACCGCTCGGCGAGCTTGGAGTTGGTCGCGTAGAACGCGCCGACCGGTTGGTTCATCACGACGAGTGGGACACAGAGGAGCGACTTGATCTTCTGGATTGCGATGCTCTTCGACCCCGAGAAGCGACTGTCGAGCATCGCGTCCGACGAGAGGATCGAGCGGCCTTCGTCCCGGACGCGGACCAGGATCGTTCGCGAGACGGCGAGGTCGGCGATCGGCGTCCGGTCGAACCCGGCGAGTAGGGTGAACTCCGCATCGGGGGTGGGCTCGAACGCGAAGAGGTAGACGTGTTCCGCATCGAGCGCGACCGCCATCGAACGCGCGACCTTGTTCATGGTCTCATCGAAGGACTGGCCGCGGCCGAGGATCTTCGAGATGCGATAGAGCACGCGGAGCCGATCGCGCTCGCCATCGGCCGGGGGGGCGATGGACTCCGAGGGTCCGTCGGTGTCCGCGAACTCGATCACCCGTGACTCGCCCGGTCGCGCGAAGCGATCCTCGAAGACCAGCACGGTGTTGCCGATCTGGACCCGGTCGCCCGCGCGGAGGATCCACTCGTCGGCGCGTTCCTCGTTGACGAAGACGCCGTTGCGACTGTCGAGATCCCGGAGCAGGTAGAGCTCACCCATGCGGAGGACCGCCGCGTGTTGTCGGCTGACTCCTTGATCGTCGACCAGGAGATCGTCCGTCTCTCGGCCGATGACGTGTCGGTCCTTCTCGAGCGGGTAGATCCTGCCGCGCTCGGGACCCTCGATGACTCGGAGCAGTGCCATGACGCCTCCTCACGGGCTCGAGCTCGATGGTAGGGCTACGCGCTCGCCCGGGCCAGTGCGCAGTGCAAGAGGTGAGCCGTCGTCGCTACTCGACGAAGACCCCGTCGATCATCTTCAGGGTCCGGTCCGCGCGCGCCGACAACCCGGGATCGTGCGTGACGATGAGGATCGTCGTCCGCAGCTCGCCGTTCAGATCCGCGAAGAGGTCGTGGATCCGCTCGCTGGTCTCCGTGTCGAGGTTGCCGGTCGGCTCGTCACACAAGAGAAGAGCGGGGTCGTTCATCAGCGCCCGTGCGATCGCGACACGCTGTCGCTCTCCCCCGGAGAGGGCAGAGGGACGGTGGTCCTTGCGCTCGGCGAGGCCGACGCGCTCGAGCAGCTCGGTCGCTCGCGAGCGCAGCTGGGCTTCGTCGCGCCGGAACTGTCGACGAGATCGAGCGATCATCGTCGGCAGCAGCACGTTCTCGGTCACGTCGAGGTCGGGCAACAGGTGGAAGAACTGAAAGACGAAGCCGATGAATTGGTTGCGCAGCCGGTCCCGATCCGCGCGCGAGAGCTTCGACGCTTCCATTGCCCGACCGTCGACATGGTAGACGATGTCGCCACTGGTCGATCGGTCCAAGAGTCCGAGGAGGTTCAGGAGGGTGCTCTTCCCGACACCGGAGAGACCCATGACCGAGACGAAGTCTCCACGGTAGAGCGTCATGTCGACGCCGCGCAGCACCTGGAGAGGGCCGCTCGGTCCGGCGTAGCTCTTCTCGAGGGCGCGGGTCTCGACGACCGGGGGGGCGGTTCCGGAGTCATTCATGGCGGAGCGCCTTCACCGGATCGCGGCTCGCGGCGTATCGAGCGGGGATCACGCTCGCCAGGAAACCGAAGAGGAGGGTCGATCCCAGGATCAAGGCCCAGTCCTGCCAGCGATGATGGATCGGGATCCGGGAGAGGTAGTAGACGTTGGGCGGGAACAGCTGCCAACCCGTAACGCGGTAGATCGCGTCGTGGATCTCGTTGATGTACCGGGTGAAGAGGTAACCGCCGGCGGAGCCGAGCGCCGCACCGAGGAGACAGAGGATCATCCCGGAGCGGAGGAACAGGCCGACGACACCGTCCCGCGTGGCTCCGAGGGAACGCAGCACGCCGAGATCCCTCGTCTTCTCGATCACCATCACGGTGAGGATCATGAAGATCACGACGCCGGAGAAGGCGACGACCAGGAGCATCATCGCCGACACGATGCGCTTCTCGATGTCGACCGCCTGGAGCAGGGTGCGCTTCTGGTCCTCCCAGGTCCCGACCCGGATGTCGCCCGGGCCGAACGGACCGAGCCCGTGCAGCGCGATCTGCTCCTTGACCGTCCTGGCGTTGGCGAAGTCATCGAGGCGGACGGAGAAGCCGCTGTAGCGGTAGTCGCCGATGTTCTCGTCGTAGGCGTGCAGGAAGCTCTGCACCGAGGCGAGCGGGGCGACGACCCAGGAGCTGTCCTGCTCGTACACGTTGGTCTGGAACGCGCCGACGATGATGAACGGCTCGCTGTAGACGTCGAAGTTCGGTGAGTAGCTGGTGAGGTGGATCTTCTGGCCCAG
>JAGQRC010000630.1 GCA_020425835.1 Planctomycetota bacterium
AGCCCATCGATTCCTGGCTCAAGCTCAACAAAAGCGCCATAGTTTGTCAGGTTACGAATCTCAGCTTTAACAGTGCTGCCTACGGGATATTTGTCATCGACATCTTCCCAAGGGTTTTTCTCGGTTTGCTTGATCCCTAGAGAGATTTTCCCCTCTTCCTTTTGAACTGAAAGGACAATCGCTTCGAGCTCGTCCCCTTTATTGACCACTTCGCTAGGATCGGTCACATTTTTCACCCAGGACATCTCGGAGACGTGGATGAGTCCCTCCACGCCGCGCTCGAGCTCGACGAAGGCGCCGTATTCGGTGATCGAGACGACGCGTCCCTTGACCTTGGTCCCGACCGGGAACTTCTCTTCGACCCGCTCCCACGGATACTCGGTGAGCTGCTTGAGTCCGAGGCTGATGCGCTCGCGCTCCGGCTCGAAAGAGAGCACCTTGACGTTGACCTGGTCGCCGACCGTGAGCACCTCGGTGGGATGCTTGATGCGACCCCAGGAGATGTCGGTGATGTGGAGCAGACCGTCGATGCCGCCCAAGTCGATGAATGCACCGAAATCGGTGATGTTCTTGACGTAGCCGGAGCGGATCTGACCCACCTCGAGCTCGCGGATGATCTCTTCCTTCGCGGCCGACCGCTCCTCCTCGAGCACGAGGCGGCGCGAGACCACGATGTTGCGGCGGCGCTTGTTCAACTTGATGATCTTGAACTGCAGCGTCTCGCCCATGAGCTCGTCCACCGAGTGCGGCGGACGGAGGGCGATCTGGCTGCCGGGCAGAAACGCCTCGACGCCGAAGAGATCGACCACGGCGCCGCCCTTGATCTTGCGGGTGATGCGTCCCTCGACCACCTCCCCGCGATCGGCGGCTTCGCGCACTCGATCCCAGACCTTGAGGAAGTCGGCGCGCTGCTTGGAGAGGACGACGAGCCCGTCCTGGTTCTCCATCTTCTCGAGAAAAACGTCGATCTCGTCACCGACCCGGATCGCGTCGGTGTCGGTGAACTCACCGAGGGGAATCACGCCCTCGGACTTGAACCCGATGTCGACGACGACTTCCTCGGCATCGACCCGGAGGATGCGTCCACGCAGGATCTCGCCTTCCTCGAGGTTCTTCATCGAGTCGTCGTACATGCTGAGGAGCTCTTCGAGCGCGCTGTGATCGCGTTCGTCCTCCTCGTCGCGGTTCAGGATATGGTCGACCGTCAGCGGCTGCTTCGGCTTGGGCTCGCGCGGCGCGTCCTCGGTATCCAGGGCGGTGCCGTCGGACTCAAGGTTGGAGTGATGACTGCGAGTTTCGTCCACCATCTAGATTGTTGCCTCCTGCCTTCCTCCCCCGATGCCAGCCGGTGCCTCCGGTTGCGTGGGAGTGGAAATCGATCACAAAGGAGGGAGTATAGCAGCCGGGCTCCGTCTGTCCATCTCCAAGTGCGAGCGCACGATCAGGGGGCGGGCTCGACCGCGACCGGCTCACTGGCGAGCCCGGCGATGGCCTCCATGATGGCCCGGGAGACCTCCGGATAGCGGGCACGCTTCTCCGCGGCCGTCCCCCCGGCGGGAAAGCGCAGGGCGGCGCCATAGCGGACCTCTACCGGAATCCGCCGGAAGAGCGTGCGCCGCGGCTCCCAGGTATGACCGACCCACACCGGAATGACCGGCACGTCCGCCTGGATCGCGAGCATCGCGACCCCGTCTTTGGGGACCGCCAGCGCGGGGCGGCGAATGCGGGTCCCTTCCGGGAAGACCAGCATGCCCTGTCCGCCCCGCAGGATCCCCAGCGCCTCGTGAATGGCCGCCCGATCGAACCCGCGGCGGTCCACCGGAATGGCGCCGGCGATGCGGACCATGGTTCCGAAAATCGGAATCCGGAAGAGCTCCTTCTTGGCGAAGTACCGAAGCTCGCGCCGGAGGGGGCACCCGACCGCGAGCGGATCGAGATACGACTTGTGGTTGGCCGCGAGCAGACACGACCCCTCGAGCGGGACGTTTTCGATCCCGAAGACCCGAAAGCCGAAGGCGAGATGGTGATAGGCCGCGAACGACGCCTGCGCGGCCGCGTAGTGCGGCCGTCGTCTCACGTCTCCGTCTCCGCATCGAGCGCGCGATAGGCCCGGACGATCGCGTCGACCTGATCATCGACCGTCCCCGGCCAGGTCGGCACCACGAGCGCGCCGTCCGCCTGCCGGAGCGGGGATTCCGCACGCGTCGTGTCGCGTCGATCGCGCTCCTCGAGCTCGCGTTCGACCTCGGCGAGGGGTAGCTCCCGTCCCTGGCGCCGGAGGTCGTGCTGGCGGCGCAACGCCCGAACTTCGAGATCGGCGGTCAGGAAGACTTTGAGACGCGCGTCGGGAAACACCACGGTGCCGATGTCGCGCCCTTCGACGACGAGCGAACCGAGCCGGGCGGCGCCCCGCACGAGCTCGCGCACCCGGGCCCGGACCTGAGAGAGCCTCGCGACGCGCGAAGATGCCGCGCTGATCTCCGGGGTGCGGATCTCCGGCCCGACTTCCCGGCCGTCCAGACGCACCACGAACCGTTCCGGCAGGGGTTCCACTTCGATGTGAATCCCCATCAGGGCCTCCGTCAGAGCCTCCGCTTCCAGAGCCTCCGGATCCTCGTGCCCCATCCGCCGGAGGGCGAATGCGAGGGCACGATAGATCGCCCCGGAGTCGACGTAGCAGAAACCCAACCGCGCCGCGACGCGCGATGCGGTGGTCGTCTTGCCGGTGGCCGCGCCACCGTCGATCGCGATGACGTCCAGCGTCACGACCGCCCCCCGGTCAGGCTCGCGAGCTGAGCGAGGAAGGTCGGATCGCTCGTCGCGATCATGGCGAGATCGTCGACCTCGAGCGGATCCCGCGTGACGAGCCCCGCGATCAGCGCCGCCATCGCGATCCGGTGGTCACCTTCGGATCGGACAGCGCCGCCGCGCCAGGTCTCGACGCCCGTGACCACCATCCAATCCGGTCCCACCTCCACGGAAGCGCCGAGCATCTCCACGAGGGCGGCGGTGCTCGCGATCCGATCCGACTCCTTGACACGCAGCTCCCCGATGCCGCGGAGCTCCGTGCGCCCCTCCGCCCGCGCCGCCGCCACCGCGAGGACCGGCACTTCGTCGAGCAGATGCGGCACTTCCTCCGGCTCGACGACCACGCCTCGCAACGAGGCATGCTCGACGAGGACCGTGCCGACG
>JAGQRC010000631.1 GCA_020425835.1 Planctomycetota bacterium
TCGAAGCCGAACCTCGCCGGCAGCTCGAGGTCCTGAGCGAACTCTACCGCCGGGCGAGCGTCGCCGTGGGAACATGGGGCGGGATCTCCCACCTCGCGCCGCTGCATCGGCGCCCGACGCTCGGCCTCTTCGCAGAGGCTTCGGCCAACCTCGCGCTCCACATCGACGCGGCCGAACGCTGGATGACGCGCTACGAGATCCCGCATCGCTTCGCCCGATTCGCCGACTTCGACCCCGACGACGTCGCCGCGTGGGTGCGCGACGCGATCGCTCAGACCTGATCGATCGCGACCTTCATCCCGCGGTGGAAGAAGCGCAGCCCGCGCGATCCGATGACCGCGAAGAGCGCGAGCGCGACGACGAACCCGAAGAGCTGACCCTCGCCGAGGCCGAACAGTAGGTCTCGCGGCAGTCCCACCACGTAGGTCAGCGGATTCCAGGCGTTGACCCAGGCGAGCGGTCCCGAGTCCAGCGGGCGGTACAGGACCGGGACGGTCAGCAGGATCCCGGGGAACATCGCGGGGAGGCTGTAGCGCGCGTCCATGTAGACGAGGGTGATCGGGGCCAGGTAGACACCGAGCGCGAGCCCAGCGGCCATGATGATCGGCACCGCGAGCAGCGTGAAGGCTGCGGTCCAAGCGACCGGGGCCCCGGTGGTGATCAGGAGTACCGTCGCGAGGATCAGGTAGACCGACGCATCGACGAGCACGTAGTAGACGCTCGCGAAGAGAACCGCTCCGTGCGGGAACGGCCCGCGACGGAACATGCCCCGCATCCGCCGGGTCACCCACTGCGGCTGGATCACCGAGTCCCAGAAGATCCGCAGCAACAGGAGACCGACGAAGGAGAACGCGGCGAACGGAACCGGCTCCTCGGCACCCTTCGACTCGAACTGGCTCCCGAACAGGATCACCGATGCGCCGAGCATCATCGGCTTGAGGACGGCCCAGAAGTACCCGAAGAAGGTCTGGCGATAGCGATAGTTGAAGTCGCGCAGGAAGAGATGGCGACCGAGGAAGTCGAGTTGTCTCAGTCGTCGCCAGCTCAACGGCGCCTCCGATCGCGGGCGGATTGTAGTGCAACGGCGATGCCCTGTATCCGCATTCCGCGCCTCTCGGAGAGCGCGTTCGGGGAAGGCCCTCGCTCGGACGCCGGAGCGGAGCGCGTCGGATCGCTCGCGACACACCACACCGTCGGCCGCTTGACAGAGGATTCCCCCACTCCTACCTTCCGACGCCGACGGCGCAACTTTCCCCGACCGCTCCCCGATCGTCCGGACGACGAGACTCCCATGGCGTTCTCACGCGTGATCCGCGCACTGAAGCGACACTTCTCGGATCGACGGGGCACCGAGCCCCCCGCGGACGCGCCGACGCCGCGAACGTTGCTCCCGCCATGGCGCGACTGGATCGCGCGCGATCGCGCGCTCTGGGATGCGGCGTGCGCGCGAGCCGCGACCGGACCTCGCGTGCTGATCGCCAACAACGTCCCCGGCTTCTACAACAGCACCACCGTCGAGTCCTTGCTCGCCGCGGCGCTGACGCTGCGCGGCGCGGACGTGCACGTCCTCCAGTGCGACCGCGAGCTCCCCGCGTGTCTCCGCCTGAAGGTCGGGAAGACCTCTCCCGAGATGCTCGCCACCACGAGCTTCCGGGAGACGATCTGCACCGACTGCGCCGCGATGGTCCGCCCGTTCGAGGAGCTCGGGGTCACGGTCCATCGGATGTCCGCGCTCCTCGACGATGGCGCCCGCACCCGCTGTCGCGACGTCGCGGCGACGACGCCTCTCGAGTCGATCCCTCGCCACGTCCTCACGCTCGGTGACGACGAGATCCCCGTCGGCGAGCACGCGCTGGCCGGCGCGCTCCGTTACTTTGCGATCGGTCAACTCGACCGCGAGCCGCAAGGTGAGGTCGTCCTCCGTCGCTACTTCGAGGCGGCGCTCCGGACCGCGCACGCCGTCCACCGGTTGGTGCGCGACGTCGGCATCGACCGCGCCTGTTTCCATCACGGGATCTACATCCCCCAGGGGGTCGTCGCCGAGGTCCTCCGCGCGCGCTCGATCCCCTTCTCCACCTGGAACGTCGCCTACCGGAAACGGTGCTTCCTCTTCTCGCACGAGGACACCTACCATCACACGCTGCTCGACGAGCCCACGGAGTCCTGGGAGACGATGGCGTTCGACGACGACGATGAGCGCGCCATCGATGCCTACCTCGCGAGCCGTTGGCACGGGTCGCAGGACTGGATCTACTTCCACGACACTCCGGATCCCGCGCTCGAGACGCTCGTCGCCGCAACGGGGATCGATCCGGACCGGCCGATCATCGGCTTGCTGACGAACGTCGTCTGGGATGCCCAGCTCCACTACCGTGCCAACGCGTTCCCGAGCATGCTCGACTGGATCGAGGCGACGATCCGGCTGTTCGCGGACCGACCGGCGATGCGGGTGCTGTTCCGCGTGCACCCTGCCGAGATCCGCGGCACACAGCGCTCGCGTCAGCGCGCCGTCGAGGAGATCGAGCGCGCGTTCCCGCGTCTCCCGGCGAACGTCTTCGTCGTCGGCCCCGAGAGCTCGGTGAACACCTACGCGGCCATGGAGCGCTGCAACGCGGTGTTGATCTACGGGACCAAGACCGGCGTCGAACTCACCAGCCGCGGTATTCCGGTGATCGTCGCCGGCGAGGCGTGGATCCGGAACAAGGGGTTGACGATCGACGCGCGCAGTCGCGACGAGTACCGGTCGATCATCGCCGGGCTGCCGTTGACCGAGTCGCGACTTCCCGCCGAGACCGTGCGCCGCGCCAAGCGTTACGCCTACCACTTCTTCTTCCGGAGGATGATCCCCGTGGCCGCGATCGAGCCGCTCGAGGGCGACGCGCAACACGCCCCGGTGCCCTTCCGAGTGGCGATCGAGAGCCTGCGCGATCTCGAGCCCGGCCGCGATGCGGGGCTCGACACCATCGTCGACGGGATCTCGAGCGGCGCACCGTTCATCTATCCCGCGGAGCGGGAGGGGATCCGATGAAGTTCATGCGACGACGCACCGATCGCCTCGAGACGACGCCCACCCCGTCGAGCGCGAGAGAGTGCGCCGAGGTGCTCGCGCTCTTCGCGAAGCTCGGCGACAACGCGACACTCTCCGACGAAGCGGAGCAACGCGCCGCGACCCGCGCCGCGGCGATGT
>JAGQRC010000632.1 GCA_020425835.1 Planctomycetota bacterium
CGTTCACGACGACTCTTCGCGAGTTGGTCCGCCCAGGCACGGAACCGCGGCGTGAAGCCGCTCGGGAAGTAGCCGAGGAGGTGAATCTCTCGAAGGTCGTCGATGCGACAGGAGATCTCGATCCCGGGCAGCACCGAGGCGCGTCCCGGCCGAACCTCGCCGGTCAGTCGATCGGCGGGAACGTCCTCGTACGCGGTGATCGTGTCGTGATCGCAGATCGAGATGAGTGAGAACCAGGCGTCGGCGCGCTCCAAGAGGTCGGGGACGGTGTCGAGGCCGTCCGAGTACCGCGTGTGCACGTGCAGATCTGCCGCGGGAGGGATGCGACGTCGGTCGTTCGGGGCCCCTTGGCTCAAACGCTGGCCGCTTCGAGCTTCGCGCGCGCCGCGTTCAACCGGGCCACGACCCGTTCCCGTCCGAGCACCGCGATGACCTCGTGCACCGGCGGCGTCTCTCCGCGTCCCGTCAACGCGAATCGCACCGGCATGAACAGCTGCGGCTTCTTGAGCCCCCACTCTTCTCGCTTCTCTTCGACATAGGCCTCGACGCGTGCGGGGCTGTAGTCATCGAGATCACCGAAGGCGGCGCTCGCCTGGGCGAGGACGTCCATGGTCGCTTCCGGTGTCGACTTCTTCACCACCAGCTGTTCGGCCTGGTACTCATCGGGCTCGCCGAAGAACCAGCTCGTCAGTTGCGCGAAGTCGGACAACAGGTGCATGCGATCGGCGACGAGGGGGAAGATGCGACGAAGTCCTGTTTCGTCCACTCCAGAGATGAACCCCTCATCCTCGAGGCGACGCCGCAGGTCGGCGGGGTCGAGGTTGCGCAGGTGCATTCCGTTCAGCCAGCGGAGCTTGTCGAGGTCGAAGACGGGTCCGCCCAAGGAAATGTCCTCCGGCCGAAACGTCGCCGCGAAGAACGCCTCATCGAAGTACTCACGCTCGTCCGGCGATCTCCACCCGAGAGTCGCGAGGTAGTTCTTGAGCGCTTCCGGGAGGTAGCCCTGTTCGCGGTAGTAGTTGAGCGAGACCGGGTTCTTGCGTTTCGAGATCTTCGACTTGTCGGCGTTGCGCAGGAGGGGGACGTGGACGAACTTCGGCACTCGATCCCCGAGGGCTCGATAGAGGATCACGTGCTTGGGCGTCGAGGTGATCCACTCCTCGGCTCGGATGACGTGGGTGATTCCCATCGCCAGGTCGTCGACGCAGTTGGCCAGGTGATAGGTCGGGAAC
The DNA here is from genome assembly GCA_020425835.1 of Planctomycetota bacterium. Next base: position 1,233 of record JAGQRC010000632.1, read on the forward strand.
CCGTCCGACTTCAGCAGCACCTGGTCGTCGATGGCCGAGTTCTCGAAGGTGATCGGATCGCGGAGCTCGTCCTTGACCACGGTCTGGCCAGACTCGGGGACCTTCAGCCGGATCACCCACTCACCGCCTTCGCGAAGTTTCGCCGCCGCTTCTTCACTCGAGAGTCCCCGGCAGTGTCGGTCGTAGCCGGGATCCTGTTTGGCGATCCGCTGTGTTTCTCGGAGCTGCTCGAGCCGTTCCGGTGTGCAGAAGCAGTGGTACGCGAGTCCGCGATCGACCAGCTCTTCCGCACGCTGTCGATAGATGTCGGTACGCTCCGACTGTCGATAGGGTCCGAACGGTCCCCCGATGTCCGGGCCCTCATCCCAGGTCAGTCCCAGCCAGCGCAGCGCCTCGAAGATCTGCGTTTCGGACGTCTCCTGGTAGCGGGTCCGATCGGTGTCATCGATCCGCAGGACGAATGCTCCGCCCGACGATCGGGCGAACGCGCGGTTGAACAGCGCGACGTAGGCGGTCCCGACGTGGGGATCTCCGGTGGGGCTCGGAGCGATCCGAACCCGAGGCGGTCCATCGGTCATGTCGACCTCTCAGCTTCGATCTCGGGGCGTGGCGGCCGCCCATCTCCCGACCCATTTGCCGATCGGGTCCATCTCCAGATTGACTTCTGCCCCGACCGCGAGGTGTCCGAGGGTCGTCACGGCGAGGGTGTGGGGTACCAGGGCCACCGAGAACCACTCCGGGTCCCCCCCCCGAGCAGCGGCGCTGTCGACGACGGTCAGCGACACTCCATCGACGGCGACCGACCCCTTCGGGATCGTCGAGAACTGATCCACCATTCGGACCACCTCGACCTCCAGGCGAGTCTCCTCCCCCCCCTCGCGTCGACGAACCCGCCCGACGGCATCCACGTGACCGGTCACGAAGTGCCCTCCGAGTCGGTCCCCGACTCGCAGCGAACGCTCGAGGTTGACCCTCTGCCCTGGCCCGGACTCCCCGAGGGTCGTGACGCGCAGCGTCTCGGGGACGACGTCGAAACAGAGCGCCCCATCGGGGGCGATGTCGACGAGGGTGAGGCAGACCCCGGACACCGCGATACTCTCCCCGATCGAGAGATCGCTCCAAGGGGCCACCCCCCCGTTGGCGGACGCGGTTGCGACACCCGAGAGGACCAGCCGTCGCCCGATCTCGTGGCCGGTGCTGGAGTGGAGCGGCTCGACCGCCCGAATCTCCACCACCCGCTCGACGATCCCCGTGAACACCGTGGCCTCCGATCGGCTCGTGCAGGGAGTCCCTCCGGTGAAGAAGACGGACCGTCCGACTCCAGCGAAGGGCGGCACAGACTACCCAGTCGACCGTCTCGCCTCCACGCAATGGCGGAATCCGTCGGTCCCATTCGTAAAGCACAACCGAGAATCGCGTTCCGTCGTCGCCAGGACCGGCGAGTGTTGACCGATCCCGGGCCGCCGCTATAATTTGCGGCTCGAGTCAGTCGTTCTCGCTGCGCTCGGGGCCGATCTCGGATTCATCCGGGTCAACGGGGGCCCGAGTTCCCTTCGGACCAACTCTCGCGAAAACTCGTCGAAACGGGTGACGCGGGCGTGGCGCAGCAGGCGAACCGTGAACGAGCGGGGGGTTCTCACCAAAGCCGCTTTTCGGGGTCCGCTGGGCGTGCTCTACACAGGGGTTTCGCACGCTCAATCGACTCTTGGCTCAGGGAGAAGGCAATCAGCAGGCAGGATCCCAGACACGGGGCAAGCCAGCGTCGACTCGAATGTCGGTGTGCGGGCTTCCAGACCGTGAGCGGATCGAAGGGAGGAACTCGGCATGAGTCCGTTGGCAAAGGTCTTCGTGTTTCTGGTGACCTTTCTGAACATTTGCTTCCTCGGTGTGAGCGCCACGCTCTACCAAGTTCAGAAGGACTGGAAAGGCGTTGCGGAAGAGCAACAGACCAAG
>JAGQRC010000633.1 GCA_020425835.1 Planctomycetota bacterium
TGTCGAGAAGACCCGCAGGCCGGGGGAGCGCCACTTCTCTCGAGTGTCGGAACCACGCCAGCACGGAGGAGCTCGCGACCATGTCCGCTGACCCCCAGGCATCGGGCGGGACCGATCGATCCGCAGCCGCCGATCTCGATGCCGTCCTTCGTTCGCGACTCGATCGGGTCGCCGATCGCGCGGAACCCTGCATGCGGCACGCGCGGATCGCCTGGATCGGCGCCGAGCTGATCGAGCACGCCGCGTTCGTGATCGGGCTCGTCGCGCTCGCCGTCTTCGCCACGGTCGGACTGCGAATCGCCCTCTCGGAGGAGCCCGTCACTCTGTCGCCGACACTCCTCATTGTCCTCACCGTGTTGGCCGGAGTGTGGTACGCGCTGGTCCGAGGGGCGCTGGTCTGGTTCCGTCCGATCGAGCGTCGCGCAGCGCTCGCGCTGGCCGATCGCGAGTTGAAGCTCTCCGATCGGCTGGCGACCGCCGACGACTTCCTCGGTCGCGCGGAGAGGACGCCGTTCGAGCAAGCGGCGATCGAGGATGCGGCCGAACACGCGGAGCGGGCGACCCACGCATCGTGGGAAGGACCGCGATCTCCGATGGGTGCGATCCGCCGTCGCACCTGGTTGTTCGCATCGATCGCGCTCGCGTCGTTTCTCGGCTTGGTCGCGCTCGGCCGGACGCCTGCGGGGCTCGAGCGCCCGGCGCGCCGCGCGATCGCGGCTCGCGGCGAGGTGACGGAGGAGACGCGGCGCGAGCAGACCCGTCCCCCGCGCGACATCCGCCTCGACCCGCCGGCTGCGGCACGTCGCGAATCGACGACGCCGGGGAGCGGGACGCGGGACGTGGAACGAGTCGGATCCGAAGCGCGCGGCGAGACCAAGAAGGTCGAGGGGCGAACCGGAGCGGGGCGCTCTGCGGAAGCGTCGGCGTCGAGCGGACAGAGCCAGTCGCAAGGCGTCCCGAGCGATCAGGGCAAGGTCGACAAGAGCGATCCCAAGGTCTCGAAGCCACCGCGGACGAAGAAGAAGCGCGACCCGAAGGAAGTGGCGGAGCCGCCTCGGAAGAAGACGCCGGAAGAGGCGTCCGGTCGAACGGCCGGCCTCGGGAGCGGGCGCGGCTCGAGCCGTAATCCGACTGCGACCCCCTGGTCGAGCAAGGATCGCGTCGAGAACGTCGATGACGAGGCCCTCGACGAAGATGAAGACGTCGACGACGAAGCGGAGGAGTCGGAGTCCCGCGGGGGGATGCAACCGAACCTGCGCGACCGGAAACCGCCGGTGAGTCGCGACCTCTCGCCCAGCTTCGGGAACCAGCCGAATCCGAACGCCAAGGACCGAGGTGGTCCTTCCGCGCAGAAGAAGTCCCGAGGGACGGCGTCGCTCGTCCTCGGCGTTCCGATCCCCGACCAGGTCAAGGGACAGCCGAACCCGGGACGGACCAAGATCACCCAGGAACAGATCGAGCCGAAGTCGGAGGAGGCGCCGATGCTCACCGCGAGTGATCGCGACCCTCGCTCCGGTCCGATCGGTCCATGGCGCAGCCTGTCGTTGCGTCCCTGGATGCGCGATCTCGTGAAGAACTACTTCCTCGAACTCCGTCAGTCCGAAGAGAGCCCTCGATGAGCGAAGCCAGTGCGGCCCGCGACGCCGCGAACCGATTCCGTGAGACCTACGAGAAGATCGAGCACGAGGTCTCGCGGGCGATCGTCGGCCAACGTCCCGTGATCGAAGGAGTGTTGACCGCGCTGCTCGCCGGTGGACACGTCCTGCTCGAGGGCGTCCCGGGTCTCGGCAAGACGATGCTCGTGCGCTGTCTCGGGCAAGCGGTCGACCTCGCGTTCTCGCGCATCCAGTTCACGCCCGACATGATGCCGGCGGACATCCAGGGCACGTCGGTGCTGGTGGAGGCGGCCGGTGGCGGGCACGAGCTCCGATTCCAGGAGGGACCGCTGGTGGCGAACCTCGTCCTCGCCGACGAGATCAACCGCGCCACTCCGAAGACGCAGTCCGCGCTCCTCGAAGCGATGCAGGAGCGCCAGATCTCGGTCGGCCGGCGGACGATTCGGCTCGAGGAGCCGTACTGCGTGATGGCGACGCAGAACCCCGTCGAGCAAGAAGGCACCTACCCGCTCCCGGAGGCGCAGCTCGACCGATTCCTGATGAAGATCCTCGTCGGGTATCCGGAAGAGGCGGAGTACCATGCGATCCTCGATCGTACGACCGGTGCGTCCGAGGTCGCGCTGAAGCCGGTGTCGAGCGGACCGGAGATCGTGGCGATGCGCTCGACCGTTCGCTCCGTCCCGGTCCCCGAGCACGTGCAGCGGTACGCCGTCCAGCTCGTCATGGGCACGCAGCCGAACAGCCCCTACGCCCCATCCCTCGTCAACGATGCCGTGCTCCTGGGCTCGAGCCCGCGCGGCGCGCAGGGGCTGCTCCTCGCCGGGAAGGTGCAGGCGCTCCTCGCCGGACGGTACGCGGTCTCGTCCGATGACATCCGCACCGTCGCACTCCCGGTCCTGAGGCATCGGGTCATCGTCAACTTCCAAGGGCAGTCCGATGGCGTGACGCCGGACGCCATCGTCGAGTCGGTGATCGCGAGCGTGAAACCGGCGGGTGGCGCGTCCCGATGACCGTCGGTGCGATTCCCCGGGACGAGCTGTTCGATCCGTCGTTCCTCGACTCCGTTCGCCAGTTGCGATTCGTCGCCCGGAGAGTGCCGCGGCGCGGGCGTTGGGCCGAGCAGCGATCGTCCGATCTCGGCAGCGGGATCGAGTTCCGGGACTTCCGACCCTACTCGCCCGGCGATGACTTCCGATCGATCGACTGGAACATCTTCCAGCGTCTCGGACGGGTCTTCGTCCGGCTGTTCGAGGAGCTGGAGGACCTCCCGCTCTACGTCCTGGTCGACGCGTCGGACTCCAGTTTCCTCGAGACACCGCCCCGAGCGCGCGCCGGTCTCCGCGCCGCCCTCGCGCTGTCCGCGATCAGTCTCAATCAGCACGACTCCGCGGGGCTCTTCCCGTTCGCGTCCGAGCTCTCGGTCCTCGCGCGCCCGCAGGCGGGTAAGAACCGCGTGCTCGCCTTCGCCGACCTGTTGTCGCGCGTCGGTCCCGGTGGGCCGACCGACCTGGCCCGGGCGGTGTCGACACTCGGAGCGATGCGGTTGCGCTCCGGTTTGGTGGCGATC
>JAGQRC010000634.1 GCA_020425835.1 Planctomycetota bacterium
GATCCGCGAGAAACACGTCAGCGGCGTGCCGACGATGTCGACGCCCCGAACCAGTTCATCCGGGCGGCCGTCGACGAACACCTTGTAGACGATGATCGGCAGCACCTTGAACGCCTGCGGTCCGCCGCGCGTCGTCGTCGTGAAACCCCCGGTGATGTCCTCGAAGAGGTAGCCGAACGGCTTCTCCTGCCTCTTGCACTCCTCGCGCAGCTGCGCTTCGAGTTGGGCGAACGAGACGCTCTTGGTCGACTGGACGGTCAGGTTGCCCTGTCGCGAGACGACGGCGCGGCCCGGCTCGCGCCGACCGTGCCCGTTGGAGTGATCGAACCCGGACAGCGGCGAGCGGGACATCAGGAACGTCCGCAGCACGCCGTCCTCGACCAGCCCGACGCGCTGTGCCGGGACGCCCTCGTCGTCGAAGCGGTAGAACCCGCGCAGGTCCTGCGCGCCGAGCTTCGCGACAGTGGGATCGTCGACGACGCTCAGGAACTCCGGCAGCACCGGCTTCCCGATCATCTTCGTGAAGGTCTGACCTTCGTCGGCGCTCTTCTGGCGGTGCCCCTCGATCCGGTGACCGAAGATCTCGTGGAAGAAGACGCCGCTCGCGCGGTTCATCAGGATCGCCGGCCCCGTGTAGGGCTCGACGAGTGGCGCCTCGCGCAGGGCGAGCACGGTGTCGATGACCTTCTGGAACGCGGCGAGGATCGCGGTGTCGTCGGGCAAGCCGCTCTCGATCGAGGCGTCGAAGATGTGGCTCTGGCTCAGGTCCATGCCATCCTCCGCCTTGGTCGACGCGCTGACGTAGACCCGCAGCAGCTTGCGGCTCGTCTCGATCGTCGTGCCTTCGCTCGTGACGAGGATACGATTCTCGACCGAGCCGGAGAGCGCCACCTGGGAGTCGTAGATCAGGGGGTACTTCAGCGCCAGCTCGGAGATGCTGCGCAGCCGCTTCTCCCACGCGCCGCGATCGATCGCCAGCGCGAGCCGCGGCTCGCGGTAGACGCTCGGTTTCTCCGTCGAGAAGTCGTGGACGTCGTCCTCCTCGCGGACCGTCGTCTTCATGTTCGTCTGGACGCTTTGGTAACGGCGCACCGCGTCGTCGAATGCGCGGTCGGTGTTGCGCCAGAGCGCGTGACGGATCGCGACGGGATCATCCTCGATCGGAATCGTCGCGCCGCGCCCGCCGCCGCCGCCGAAGCCCCCCCCGCGGCCGCCGCGCCCGCGGATCTCGCGGGTGTTGTCCAGACCGTAGTCGCCGACGCGGAGGTCGACGTCGAGCACGCGGCCGCGATTGGCGTCGCTCGTGTAGAGCGCACCGAGGCTCGTGGCGATCGTCACCGAGTCGATGTCGGTGACGGCGTACGCGAGGTAGTAGGGCTTCGTCCCATCCTCGGTCGCGAGGTGCTCCATCTCGTGACGGAGCTCGTCCGTGAGAATGCCGACCAGCGGATGGGCCGCGGCCTCGACCGCGGGGGGTGGGTCGTCGACAGGCGGTGCTGCGAACGCCGACAGTGAGGGGCCCGCGATCAGGCAGGCGCCGAACCAGAGCACGAGTCGCAACATGGCAACGTCTCCGATCGTCGAGGGAAGGGGAGAGCGCGCGAACGGGCAGTGGAGTTCCTGAGTCCAGATCGTCCCCGATTCTTGCCGGGGAGCGAAGAGAATCAGACCCCGGACGACGGAGAATCCCCGCGAGCCAAGGGGCATCTGATGAGGAGGCAGATCGGAGTCGATCGTCGGGGCAGCCCGGTGCCTCCCGCTCGCCACTCGGACCGAGTTCATTGGACGGTCGCTCATCCGGCACAGTTCGGTGGGTCACTCTGTTCCCGACGTCAGCTCATTGCTTCGTCCAGCGTGGGCGGCGACACTGCGACAAGTTGTGGCGAAGGGATAATACATGCCATTCGAGTATCTCGAGTCCGAGCTTTCTCTGAGCACCGCACGATCGCAGCGATTGATACGCGATCTTCGTTTTCTCTGCATCGGAACGCTGTTGGTCTCGCTCGATCTCCGGATCGGAGTCGTGGAGAGTTCCGCGGGAGCTTGGACGTTCGGGTTCCGATTCGACGTGCTCAACGACATCATCGGCGGCGCCCTCATCCTCGTGGCGCTCCGGTCCGTCGCGACGATACCGGCGGGCCCGCTCTACGCCCAGGCACTTCGCTTCGGGATGGTGATCGCCTGGGTCCAGCTCGGGCTCGCGGTCGCGGACCACTTCGTGTTCGGCACTCCGAACGGGGTCCAACTGGTTCTCGGGGCGTACGGTGTGGTCGTCGCTCTCGCCGTGGTCCGGTTCGTCGAAGCCATGGTCCGTCTCACCGACTCACTACGCCTCGAGAGCGCCGTGGGGAGCTGGTACGTCACCCGCCGCTGGGTCGTGGCCTTCGTCCTGGTGCCGTCGATCCTCGCAGAACTCATCGGGCTGGTCGTGGTGGCTTTCGGCGAGACCCCGCGCTGGACGACCTCCACCGGACCAGCGTTGCTTCTCGCGCTGGCACTATTCGGCGCCGCGCTGATCGCGGGTGTGCACTTCCTCCTCTCGGTTCATCGAACCTCCAAGGCGGTGCAGCTGTATCGATCCAAGTGGGCGCGAGAGTCGGAGCTGGGATCGGTCTCGGGGGATCGAGCCGAGCCCGGGACAGCGCCAGCGTAGGAGCAACGTCGAACTCGTTATCGGGTCGAGCCCTCTCGCTCACACCCGACACACGTTCTGTGGCGCGGCGGGGGGCAGGTTCCTTCGTATGGAGCGAGGTGGTGATGGTGTCGCGAGCCGGTCCCTCCGGAAGGCTCGAGAGCTGGGTGGGGGCTTCGACGTGATGGCCGGGCTGACGGCGCGCGTGTTGGAGCGTGTCGGGGCGAGGCGTCGTGCCTTGAGGCCCGGTCGCTCCCAGCAACGAGTCACGTCGCAGTTGATGCGGAGCGTGCCGTGCGGGTCGCGTCGATCTTGTCTCGGATGAACTGGCATCCGTAGTGTCTCTCGGCGAACCAGAGATTGTGAGATCGACAGAGTGCTCGCAGGTTGTCGATGTCGTCGGAGCCGTTGCGGCCGTGAGGTTGGATGTGGTCGATCTCGAGCCCGGTGCGGGAGGCGCACCGGCGTCCCTTGTGTTCGTACTGGCATTGGAAGCCTGCGCGGACGAGGACCTGGTCTCGGATCGGGTCCGGGATGTGACGGG
>JAGQRC010000635.1 GCA_020425835.1 Planctomycetota bacterium
CGCGCGCCACGATCTCATCGCGTTGATCCTCCGGACCTCGACGCCGGGACTGCAGCGTGTCGCCGGACTCCGAGTACACGCGCAAGCGCTGGCTTCCACGGTCCCAAGTGCAGCGAGATCCGTTGAAGTGGAGGGGGCTACCGTCGAGTTCTCGACTTCGGATCTCCACCCCACCCTCCGCCGCGACCGACTCGAGCTCGAGCGGCTCCGCGTCCCGTGTGTCGGCGACGGAGAAGGCCACGGACAGGCGGGATGTCGCGAGATCCCAGACGAGGGGCACCGGGCGGCGACGAGAGCTCGGGTCGGACGCGGCGCGTTGCTCGAACTGCCCGTGGACCTCTCCCTCGAGAGTGCCCCTGATCTTCCCACCCTCGATCTCCGGTGCCCTCACGACAATGCGCTGCGCCTCCAGGCGGTGACGTTGTTCCGCATCGCCGTAGGCGAGTTGTTGGCGACCTGGTCCCTCGATCGAGACCTCACCGAGAACCGGCCGCCAATCGAGCTTCGATCCCTCCAGCGAAACGACGCCGTCGTCGATGCTGACCGGATGCTCCGGGTCCGACCCGGTCGCAATCACCCGCTTCACGCCCTCACTCTTCGCGCCTTCCTCGAGGTCGGGCGCCGTGAGCTCGGCTTCGATCTCGTGGCAACGCAGTTCGACCCAGCGCTCTTGGTCGGCCTTCAACGTTCTGCGTGCGATGAAGGACCGGAGTGTGCGACCGACGACGTTGCCGACTGCGCGTGCCGTCGAAGTGTCGATCGCGTACTGGAGTGAATCCGCCTCGAGTTCGAGCACCGGATCACCATCCGCCTCTCGAATCTCCAGATGCTGCCGAGCTTCCCCTTCGACTCGAACGATCGAGTCCCCGCGTGACCACTCGAGTTGCTTACCGCGCAACGAAACGCGGCGATCCGTGTAGAGATCAATGGTGAGCGGACTCGTACCGCCGACGCCAATGACGCGCTCGAGAGTTTGACTGCGATCGCGGGAGTCGGCGCGGGTCCAATGGAGCTCGAGACGATCCCCGTGGACATCCGCGTATCCGTAGGCCTTCTGGTTTCCCGACGTCGCATCCTCCGACGACGGAGCAAGGCTCATTCGGTGGATCCGGCCGTCGACGTCTCCGACGAACTCGAGCATCTCCTCCGAGACGTGCAACCGAATGCCGTCCGCGGCCAGTCGGCTCGGACCTTCGCGGTACTCTGGCCGGGCCGACTCGACACCGAGCATCTCCAGGACCTGACTCGTCGAGTCGTATTCCAGTGTCGATCCGATCAGCCGCGAGCCCCCCTCGCGATCCTCGGCGACCACCAAGCCTCCGGGAGCGATCGAGCGAGCGCGAATGAACCGGAATCCACCTGGCGCCTCTTTTCGCGACGCGAAGAACAACGTCGCTTCATCGGCCTGCAGGCGCCACCAGCTCGTCAAGCGTGGATCGCTCGACTCTCCACCGGCGGCCAAGTCTGCCGCATGGATACGCGCTTCGATGGACTCCTCGAGCGAGCACTCGCGCGTCGCCGGATCGAACAGCGCTCGACGAGCCGTGATGTCCCCGACGGGCCCGATGATTCGCACGCCAGGGTCACCGGAGAGGACCGCCATCCGGTCTCGCTCCCAGGTCAACCCCTTGCCCTCGATCCGTACCGCATCTTGGCGCTGACCAACCAAGAACACCGCGGCAACGGGGTCCTCGACACCCTCGGCGCTTGCCGAGGTCAGACCCATCGATGCGTCGAACTCGAGGCGGAGCCGCTCACACTCGAAGTGTTCGGGAGCGACCGCCGGACGCGGATGCAGGGCCGTCTCGCGCGCGGCGCTGAAGACCGACACGCTGCCGTCGAACGACGCGTATGCGATCTTCCTTTGAGCGTCACGCTCGATTCGCAGGGGCCCCTCACTGACGACGAAAGCGCGTTCGGTCGCGGCGGGGTCGCTTCCGGAGGGCTGAGATCCGTGAAGGCCCAGGAAGCCCGCAGTACTCCGCGATCTGTCGAAGGCCAGGACCACCGGAGGACGGATCACAACGGTTCCGAGTCCGACATCGTTGTCGAGCTCACCGGAGAATCCATTCTCCCCGTACAGATCGGCCGCTGGATAATGGATCGATACCGGCCGAGAGCCTTCGAGTGCAATGTGACGCTCGTCGCCCTCCGTCCACGTGACTTGTAGACTCTCGGTCTCGACGCGCGATCCAAGGTCGCTCTCGCCAACGATGCCATGACTCATGGTTACGAGCCGCTCGTCGGGCCGATACATCACCTTCGCCGCGCGAAGCGTGAACTTCTCCGGTACCTCCGTGAGGTTCGGGTGGTTACCGGCAGAGTCCAGGGGCATCTCCAGAACGGTATCGCGGAGCGTGGCTGGCTTGCGCACACGCGCATCGTTGATCTTCAACGGCTCGCTCGAGTCGATGACGCCGCGGAGCTTGAAGCGAACGCGTCCGTTCTTCGCATCGGCGTTCTGGATGACCACGACGTTTTCATCGTCGGCGTCCGACCATGCCGACCCATCGAAGGGATCGCGATCCTCTTGGATGAACCGGCTGAGTTGACCGGTCAGAGCCATGAACAGGACGAGCCCGACCGAGAAGACTCCCAGGAACAAGCCGATACGCCTCATCGATCGAACCTCGCCATCCACTGATCGAACTCGCCGCGCGCTCGCAGGATCCACTCACACACTTCACGTACTGCGCCCCGGCCGCCAACAGCTGTGGTGATCGCGGCCGCGCGCTGGCGAACGGTCGGGTGGGCATCCGCAACAGCGACCGGCACTCCCACCTCCGCCATCGCGGGCAAGTCCACACCGTCATCGCCGAGGTAGACGGTGCTTGCGGCGTCGACGCGGAGGTCGACCAGCAGCGTGACGATGGCGGGTCCTTTGTCGCGAATTCCCAAGTGGACGTGCTCCACTCCGAGCTCCGCAGCTCGAGCGCGAACCGCATCCGACTCCCGACCCGAAAGCCAAGCCACGACGACTCCGAACGCGAGAAGCGCCTTGATCCCTCCGCCATCAGGGACGAAGAAGCGCTTGAGCTCGCGGCCTTCGGCGTCCAGCCAGATCGAGTTGTCCGTCAGAACACCATCGACGTCGAGGACCAGAGCCGTTGGCCGCAGACCTCGAAAGACGGGTGGCAAGGAATCGGTCATCTTCAGGAGTGCCCCT
>JAGQRC010000062.1 GCA_020425835.1 Planctomycetota bacterium
CGCGCGAACCCGTAACTCTCGATCGGCTCACCACGGCCCGATCGAACTCTCGCCTCTGGAGTCCACTGCACGCGATCGGGCTGAGCGTGAACGGCTGAGCAATCCAGGGGGAGGAACACGTGACGAGTCTCACGATCGGCGACCCAGACCTCGTTCTCGATGCCGCCCATCGCCACCGCGGTGTCGACCGTCTCCGGATAGGTCGTGAGATTGGGGGCGCGCTCCGACGAGCGATACCACCGGCCACTCCCGTAGCGACGGTAGATCTCTCCCCGCAGGTGAGTGACCTCCGGCCCGTGGACGCGGAGGACGACATCGTCGGACTGCTGGAGGTTTCGAAGGGAACCGAGTCGGAAACTCTCCCCCGAGAACCCCGCCCGAGGACCATTGCGATAGCCGGACCAGGGAGCGAGACGATCGTGGAGCCGCGGCAACACCGCCGCGAACATCACCGCGAGCCCGGCCGAGAGGACGACGCCCACCGAGCCCAGGACGATCCAGCGCGGACCGTAGGTGCGCCACGATGGGCGACCCCGATCCCCGAGCCGGATGGCGACCAACCCGAGCGTGACGTAGATGGCGAGCAGCGAGCCGAACGGCGCGTCGTTGCGTTCGGTGCCGCACGCGAGAATGGATGCCAATCCGATCCCCACCGTCGCCGCCGGCCCCCCGAGTGGCTGCCGCAACAGGAGACGACTGGCGGCGACGACGATCGCGCTCACCGCGAGCGCCGCGAAGAACGGATGCAGATCCCCGGTGTCGGTGGCTCCGAACATCGCCGCCGACACGGCCGATGTGATGACCGAGGCCGCGGCGAGCTGAGGAAGGCGTTCCCAGCGCCATCGCCCACCGATCCAGGACGCACAGAGCGCGGTCGCGGCGAGCAACAACCCCATCGTCCGGAGCTGGGTCACCTGACCGAACAACACAGCGGCCCCGACGAGCGCGAACCCGATGGACAAGGAGGTCGGGGTCAGAGGTGCACCTCCCCTCCGCGGAGAATCACCGCCGGATCGATGACCACGCGGTCTGCCGAGATCGAGTCGTCGTGCCCCCCCGCGACGGTGACGGCCCGGCAAGTGATACCCCTCGCCCCGACACCATCGACCATCGCGCGCTGCCGGTCTCCCCAGGAGATCGAGACCAACACCACGCAGGACAGCCGATCGAGATAGGGAGCGAGTCGCTCGAGGATGCGGTCCGTCGACTCGAGCTCGATCACGGGTCGCGCCTCGATGCGCGCGCGCCACAACGCACGTCGTCGCCCCCGTCCCTCGGGTACCGGGCGACGCAGCTCGACGGTCGAGAGGTGATCGATCGCCTGCTCCAAGTGCCCGAGCCCGCGACCCAGCGTCAACGGATGGATCTCGCCATCCGTCACCAGGACATCGATCAGCGCCTCACCCCGAGTGAGCCGCGCGACCACTCCGGCGGTCAACGAGACCGCCGCCTCGAGCTGTCGCTCGTCGAGTCGCGTCGACTCCGTATCGAGGATCACCCCGACGCGCGAGAAGTACTCCTGTTGGTACTCGCGCACGACGGGCACTCCGACCCTCGCCCAGCTGCGCGAATGCAGATCGCGGATCCGGTCGCCTCGTCGATAGGGACGGAGCCCGAGGAGCTCCACCGACTCACCGGTCTTCGAGGCCAACGCGACGCCGCCGCGCTGGTAGCTGTGCACGGCGGGCAGCTGGAGCGAGACGATGTTCTCCAATGAAGGCACGACATGGAACGGAGCGCCGACCCCTTCGACGCCGCGTCCGGTCGTCAGGCCCAGTGGACAGACGGGCGCGGCTCGAAAGGCATCGAGCTCGTGCAGGCCTCGTTGACGGAAGCGAACACCGATCCGAATGGTCCTTCGCTCTCCGGCGCGCAACTCCGGAACCGCCGGGCGAGGGGTGGTCCAACGACCGTCCCAGGGCAGCAGCGGACCTTCGATGCGGACGTTCAAGTAGTCGCGATCCGAGTCGTTGATCAGCGTCAACTCGATCTCCGCGGTCCGATGGACCGCCACGCGATCCGGGCCTCGGACCTCCATTCGGACTCCCCGCATGGGGAAGAACAGCCGCAGTCCGTACCCGACGACGAGCGGCGCGAACAGCGCGCACCACAGCAAGTGATTGTTCGAGTTGTTCAGGTCGAGCCCTGCGAATCCTGCAACCAGAGCGAAAACGAACGTCGCTCGGCCTTCGTCGGTCAGCGCGAAATAGAGGTGGGCGATCGGCCGACCGACCGAGCCGGCCCAAGTTCGTCGAAGGCGATCGCGACCGGACCGCGTCGTCGGGATGAAGATGTGATTGAGCCGGGCGAGATTGAAACTCACAGCGGCACGTCCACCTCCGAGAGGATCTCGCGCAGGATCACGTCGCCCTGGACACCCCCGTAGCGCGCGTCGGTCCGGAGCACGATGCGATGCGCGAGCGCGGGCACGACGATCTGTTGGACGTCATCCGGGACGACGTAGTCGCGACCCGCCAGAAACGCGAACGCCTGCGCTGCCCGGAAGGCCGCGAGCGCGCCCCGCGTGCTGACCCCCAGTTCGAGCTGGGGATGGTGCCGCGTCGCGTCGACGACCCGGAGGAGATAGCGACCGATCTGATCGTCGACGATCACTCCCCGCACGAGCTCCTGCAGCGCCCTTAGCTCCTCCGGTTCGGCAAATGCCTCGAGCGTATCCAAGGGATCGGCGGCCGCCCGGCCGAACAGGATCGACAACTCGGTCTCCGGATCCGGGTAGCCGAGACCGAAGCGCAACAGGAACCGGTCGAGCTGCGCCTCCGGGAGCGGGTACGTCCCCTGGAAGTCGACCGGATTCTGCGTCGCGAGCACGAAGAACGGACGAGGCAACTCGCGCGTGACTCCCTCGACGGTCACCTGCGCTTCGTTCATCGCTTCGAGCAGGGCGGACTGGGTCCGCGGGGAAGCGCGATTGATCTCATCCGCGAGGAGGACGTTCGCGAAGATCGGCCCGGGCTGGAACGAGAACGAGCCATCACGGGGGTCGAGGATCTGCGAGCCGAGGATGTCCGCGGGTAGGAGGTCGGGCGTGAACTGGACCCGTGCGAACTCCGCGCGGAAGGATCGAGCGAGTGCCTTCGCCAGTGTCGTCTTCCCGACCCCGGGGACGTCCTCGAGGAGCACGTGTCCGTCGGCGAGAAACCCCACCAGGAGAAGATCGATCGACTCCGACTTGCCGAGGATCACGGCGCCCAGCGAGCGACGCAGTTGGGCGACGAGCTCGGTCGCCGCGTCGATGTCGATGGACTCCCGCCGTCGAGATTCCGCTGATGCGTCCACGTACGGGCCTTTCGGTAACGACTCGCGCGAACTCGATCCCTGGAACCGGTCGCCCGCTCCGGGCGAAGCGCTCACGCGGACGAGTCGGGTCGACCTCGATGAACTCATGGCGGGCACGCCCCCGGCGTTCCCCCGGGCGGCGCCCTATCGTAACGTGCTGGCGGATCGAGGCCCACCCGCGCGCCGTCTGGGAATCGAACGATGCGTTGCCGACCGCACCACCTCGAACCTCGACGTCGTCGGAGAGGTCGCGTTGCGCGCGATCACGCGAACGACGCGCCACCCCGACCGCGGACTTCGAGGTCGCCGCGATCGGAGCGCGGCCGCACGGATGGGTTCAAGGCTCGCGGGTCGCCGGTCGAGATCGGCCGGGGTAGAAGACGAGCAGCGCCACGAGACAGGCCACGCTCGCCCACATCGGAACCGAGAACAAGCGCGTGTAGTCGGTGATCTCGCCCCCGAGGAGTTCGTCACGCACCTTCGCCCACTCGGCGACCTTCCCCGCGATCATCGATCCGACGATGATCCCGATCCCGACGATCACCAGATTGAACAGACTCTGCGCGCTCGCCCGCACGTCGGGCGTCGTCTCCTCGTCGACCACCATGAACGCGACGAAGATGAAGCAGCCGAAGCAGAACCCGTGGAGCCCGACTCCGATCATCAACAGCACCACCGAAGGGATCCCGGTCGCGTCGGACAGCGGCGCATGGTAGGCGAAGATCGCCATGCGTGCGGCATAGGCGACGATGCCGGTCGCCAACAGCGTCTTTCGGCTGAGCTTCTTCGCGACGAACGGGATTCCCGCGAGCACGAGGATCTCCACCGCCTGACCGATCGTCATCAGACCGATCCCGCCGACGCCGAAGATGTCGTTGACGCGCGTGGCGAACGTCGATTGGAACTGTCCGAGGAACGGGGCGGTGTGCACGAAGTAGAACTGGTGGATGCAGCTGATCGGGACGGCGAGGAGGAACAGCGTGAGGAGCGGTTGACGCTTCACCTCCCCGAGCGCCTCGAACGTCGCGTTGCCCGCCTCTTCGCGCGCGGGGGGCGTCCGAGGCAGGAAGAAGCAGAAGAGCCCCATGACCAGCCCGAGGATCGCGCTCAGCCGAAAGGCGTCCTGCATTCCGCGGGCGTGCTCCGCCTCTCTCGGTCCCGCCAACACCGCCGTCGCGAACGGCGGGTCCGCACTCAGACCGTCGACGATCGACTGACGCTCCTCGTCGGACAGGTCGCTCGCGGAGGCCCGCTCGAGCGCCCGACGCAGCCGCTCGGCACCGTCTTCCTTCGCGATCGACTCGTAGAGCGGGCTGACCGTGACGACCTCCCTCGCCGGTATCTCGACGTTCCGCGGTCCCTCCTCGGCCTCGCTCCCACCATCGACCTCGAGCCGTAGCGGGTCGCCCTCGCTCACGATGCGTCCGACGACCTCGCGTCCCTCGGTCAGCGTGATCCTCGAGAAGGTCAGCAGTCGGTCGCGCTCCTTCGCATCGAGCACGCGCTCCTCCGCCACGCGTCGCGTCGCCTCCTCGGGTGTAAGGGTGTACTCGTGCGCGAGCCAGTTCCCGATCCCGAAACCCACCGCGATCCATCCCACCGTGCCCCAGACCCGGACCCAACCGAAGTGACGGTCTCTGTCGGGAAGGTGGTGGAACGCGAGGGAGTTGGTCAGCGCGAGCGTCGGCGAATAGATCAGGGAGTAGGCGAGGGAGAACACCAGGAAGGACCAGTAGCCCTCGAGGGTCGCCAGCTGCCAGACGAGGAGCGCTCCGATCAGATGGCTGATGCCGAGGAACACTTCGGTCCGGAAGTACCGATCGGCGATCTGACCCGCGATGAACGGCGCGACGATCGCTCCCACCGCTCCGACCGCGAACAGGGTCCCGATCTGCGCCGGATCGAAGCCGCGATACCCGCTGAGGAACGACCAGAGCAGGGGAAGCCAAGCTCCCCAGATCGCGTACTGGAGGAACATCATCAACGACAATCGACCGTACAGTCCGACCGTCAGGCGCCCCGTCGTCATGCCCACCTCGATTCCCCTTCTCCCGGATGCCGAGCGGAAATCAGCTCGGCTCCTCCCCACTCGCATCGACCCGACGGGCATCCACCCACCGTGCATCCACCCAAAGAGCTCCGCCCCGAGCGCTCGCTCGGGCGCGGTCGATGAAATGGACCCCGCGCGCTCCGTCGCCGACGTCGGGAAAGTCGAACTTCGCGCCCGCATCCGCGCCCCCGCCCGCGCGGATCGCACGCTTCACGCCGTCGTAGAGATTCGCGAACGCCTCGATGAACCCCTCGGGATGACCGGGAGGGACCCGCGTCGCGCGCCGCGCTTCCTCGCCGAAAGAGTCGTGGCCTCGCCTCAACACCTGATCCGGGCCTTCCGCGGACGACCACAGCAGTCGGTTGGGCTCCTCCTGCTGCCACTCGAGCGACCCTCGCGTCCCCCACACTCGAAGTCGAAGGTCGTTCTCCCGCCCCACGCAAACCTGGGACACGGTCAGCACCCCGCGCGCGCCGCTCGTGAAACGCAGCAGGATCTGACCATCGTCATCGACCCGGCGACCCTCGACGAACGTCGTCAGATCGGCGCACAACGACTCGAGCTGCAGCCCGGTGACGTAGCGCAACAGATGCTCCGCGTGGGATCCGATGTCCCCGATCGCGCCGCCCCCCGACCGGTCGGGATCGGTCCGCCAGCTCGCCTGCTTCTGCCCCTCGCGCTCCAGCGGAGTCGCGAGCCAACCCTGATGGTACTCGACGATGACCTTGCGGATCTCACCGAGCTCGCCGGCGAGCACGCGCCGACGAGCCTCCTTCACCAACGGATACCCCGAGTAGTTGTAGGTCACCGCGAACAGCGCGTCGCGCCCCCTCGCGAGCGCGAGGAGATCGTGCGCATCGGACAACGACGAGGTCAGCGGCTTGTCACACACGACCGGGATCCCCGCCTCGATGAACGCCCGTGCGATATCGTGGTGCCGATCGTTCGGCGTCACGATCGTCACGAAGTCGATGCAATCCCCCGGCGCGCGATCCCGCTCCCCGTCGACCATCGCCACCCACGTCGGGTAATTTCGATCGTCGTCCAGACCGAGATCCGCACCCGAGGCGCGGGCTCTCTCCGGAGTCGACGACAGCGCACCGGCGACGAAGACGACGTCGCCGTCGAGTGCGGCCGCCCAGCGATGGACCGCGCCGATGAAGGCGTCGCGTCCCCCCCCGACCATGCCCATACGCAGCTTCCGGTGTGAGACCATCGCGAACCTCCCGGGTCGCCGAGCCCGTTCTCGGCGGAGTCTGAGGGAGAGGCTCGGCGCCGACAAGCGTCTTTGTGCGACGAGGTCCCCGATGACGGGTCCTCCGCTCGACGGATGGTCGACGGCGCGGTTCGAGGTCTGGCATCGAGCCCGTCGGATCGCGTACCTTTGGGGTTCCCACGGAAACGGGAACGGGGCCCCTCCATGACGACGAATCCATCGGCCGGCGGTCGACATCTCGATCGCCGCCGATTCCTCGGCGAAGCGTTGCTCGCGGCGTCCGCACCACTCTTCGTCCCGCGCACCGCGCTCGGTCGCGGGTCCCGCGCGGCCCCGAGCCATCGCCTGTCGATCGGACTCATCGGGATCGGCAACATGGGATCGGGGCATCTGAGCACGATGCTCGACCACCCGGAGGTCGAAGTCGTCGCGGTCTGCGATGTCTCACGCGATGTCCGCGAGCGCGCGGGAAGGAAGGTCGACGAGCGTTACGCACGTTCGTCGGACGCTCGTGCGGGCTGTCTGCGGAGCAACGAGTACGAGGAGCTCCTCGCGCGAGACGACATCGATGCCGTGCTGATCGCGGTCCCCGACCACTGGCACGCGGCGATCACCATCGACGCCTGCCGAGCCGGCAAGGATGTCTACTGCGAGAAGCCGCTCTCCCTGACGGTGCGCGAGGCCGAGGCGATGGTCTCGGCCGCGCGACGATATGGCCGGGTCGTTCAGACGGGGAGTCAGCAGCGGTCGTCCGCGAACTTCCGCTTCGCGTGCGAGATGGTCCGGAGCGGGAGAATCGGCAAGGTCCGTCGCGTCTTCGTGGACGTCGGCCCACCGTCGAGCGCCAAGGTCTTCACCGAGGAGCGTGCTCCCGACGGCTTCGACTGGGACCGTTGGCTCGGTCCCGCGCCGTGGCAACCCTACAACTCCGAACGATGCAGCGGGAGCTACTCCGGTGGCTGGCGGCGTGTCCGGGACTACTCCGGCGGCATGACCACCGACTGGGGAGCGCACCACTTCGACATCGCGCAATGGGGACTCGGTCGCGACCACGATGGCCCCGTCCGCATCATCCCACCCGGGGTCGATGGCGCGACGACGTTGACCTTCGAGTACGACGACGGCGTGGTCATGGAGCGCGGCGGAGCCAACGGCGTTCGCTTCGAGGGCACGGACGGCAAGGTCGAGGTCAACCGTGGCTACCTGCGGACCTGGCCCGAGTCGCTCCAGGAGACCCCGACCGGCACCGGTGAGGTGGCGCTGTACCGGAGCCCCGGGCACTTCGATGACTGGCTCCAGTGCATCCGGAGCCGAAGCCGGCCGATCGCCGACGTCGCGATCGGCGCGAGTAGCGTGACCGTGTGTCACCTGGGGAACATCGCGTCGTGGCTCGGTCGCTCGCTCGCGTGGGATCGGCAGCGGCGAACGATCGTCGACGACCCGACCGCGAATCGATGGCTCGATCGTCCGGCCCGTGCGCCCTACGGCCGGAATCGAGCGTGGTCATGAAGCGCCGGGACGCTCTGCTCCTTTCGTTCATCACGTTGTGCGGCGTACCGACGATCGCCGGCGCGCTCCGAGGGCAGAGCGCGGAGCCGAACTCCACAGCCCCCGAATCGATCGATGTCGACACGCTCTACCTCGCGGTGACCGGCCGACACTCCACCCCATGGACGATCGAGGAGCGCTGCGCGGCTCAGGCGCGCGCGCTACGGACGTTGCTGGGGACACTGTCATCGACCTCGGCTCCCGAGTCGGTCCAGAGGGAGCGAGAGCTGCTCGAGGGCATCGGTCACTGGGCCGCCCGTCCGGGAGCGGAAGCCGAGCGCGAACACTGGTGCCGACTCCTCGCCGGCGCGACGAACCCCATCGTTCCACTCGAGACGCGCGCGTGGTTGCTCCAGAAGCTCGGCGAGATCGGCGAGCGGGAGTCGGTCGAGCCGCTCCGGCGCCTCCTCCACGATGCGGAGCTGAGGATTCGAGAGCTCGCTCGCGCCGCGTTGGCCCACAACCCGAGTCCCGAAGCGACGACCGCGCTCGTGGAGACCCTGCAGTTCGGCGACGACTCGGATCTGCCGTGGCTCGTCGCGTTGATCGAAGCGCTCGGCACCCAGGGCGCGACGATGGATACCGTCGGTCGAGACCACGACGCCGCGAGCGCGTCCGAAGGGGACGAGTCCGACCTGGCGACGGCGCGGGCGGCGGCGTTCGAGCTCCTCCACCGCTACGCGGTCCACGAGGACGAGTCGCTTCGTCTCGCGGCGATCGGAGCGCTCGCCGATTTCGGTCACGAGCCCGCCCTCTCCGTGCTCGTCGAACTCCACAACTCTCGCGTCGACGACGCGAACGATCGCACCCGGATCGCCGCTGCCGACGCGGCGCTGCGCGTCGCTCACGAGGTCGGGGGATCGTGGGCCGCGACCGTGCAGCGGGACCTCTACTACCCCGACACTCCGCCGTACATCCGCGCCGCATGTCTGACCGGGCTCGCGGCGACGGATGCCGAGACCTGGCTCCGGCTCGCCGAGCCGATCCTCCGCGGAGAGCGAGAGCCCGAGCTCCGAACCGTCGCGTTCGGGTGTCTCCGAGACCTCCCGGAGATCCCCGACGCGCTCCGGCGCGCCTACCCGGACCTCGACGAACGCGGGCGCATCCTCTTCCTGCGAGCCCTCGCCGACCGAGGTGAGCCGGCCCTCGCGGTCGTACCTCGCTCGGAGCTCGGCTCGTCATCGGCCATCGTGCGGACCGTCGCGGTCGAGAGCCTGGTCTCGCTCGGTTCCGCCGCGGATGTGACCCCTCTCGCGCGGATCGCAGCCGATGGCAGCGACTCCGTGCAGGATGCTGCTCGAGAGACCCTGATGCGTTGCCGATCGACGGGGTTCGACGACGAGATCCGGGCGAGACTCCGCGACTCCGCACTCGAGGATGAGGCCCGCGCGGAGTTGATCCGAGCGGCGACGGCTCGGCGTTGCGACGACCTGCTCCCCACGCTGACCGAGTTGTCGAAGTCCGGCTCCCCGACGATGCGCGTGGCCGCGCTCCGCGGATTGGCCGAGCTCGGCGACGCGCACCAGGTTCCCGCTCTGCTCGAGCAGCTCGCGCAGGCGTCCGACGAGAACGGAAGCGTGCGTCGCGCGCTCGAGCGGACCATCGCGGAGCTCGCCCGCGACGACGGTCCGGCTACGCGGAGCTTGATCGAAGCGTTGCCGAACGCGATGCCGACGACGGAGCGCTCGCTGTTGACGATCCTCGGTCAGGTGCGGAGTCCCGAAGCGCTCGACGCGTTGCGCGCTCGCGCGGAGCACGAGAGCGAAACGGGAGAGGTCGCGCTGCGGGCGATCGCACGTTGGCAAGATCCGGCGGCGATCGACGTGCTCCTCGGACTCGCGGAACGGCGAACGGATGAGAAGGGCCGACGCCTCGCGCTCCGCGGGTTCTTCCGCCTCGTGAAGGAGGCCCGACCGACCGGAACGTCGCGCGACGATGCGGAGACGCTGCGCCGGATCGAGCGGGGGCTCGCCCTCTCTCCCGCCGTCGACGACCAGCGGCTCGCCGCGAGTATCCTCGGCGACCTCGCGTGCGAGGAGGCTCTCGGCACCGCGGAGCGGCTCCGAGCGACGCACCCCCAGATCGAATCAGAGCTGCGACTCGCGCTCTGCGATCTCGCTCGCCGCACCGCAGGGAGGGATCGCGCGCGGTCGCGTGCGATCATCGATCGGCTGGCCGACCCATCGCCGAGCGTGGCCCTGTCGAAGAAGATCGAGGAGGCCCGCGCACTCCTCGACTCACGCCACGGTTTCCTCGGTCGTTGGGAGGTCGCCGGTCCGTTCCACGACCCCGACGTCTCCGGCGCCGCGCTCCTCGCCCACGCCTTCCCGCCGGAACGATCCGAAGGGTTCGCCGGCGTCGAATGGCGACCTTGGTGTCCACACGGTGACGACCCCTGGCTCCTCGATCTCACCGAGATCGATGGCGGGAGCCAACGCGCGATC
>JAGQRC010000636.1 GCA_020425835.1 Planctomycetota bacterium
CTGTCCTCACGCCATGCCTCGCTGCTCGGAGGAGG
This sequence comes from Planctomycetota bacterium, assembly GCA_020425835.1. The sequence continues at coordinate 36 of JAGQRC010000636.1, forward strand.
AGCCCCCCGAATACGAAGTGGGCTCGTCGCACCTGTCCCATTGCTTCCTCGAAGACGGGCGGGAATGAGCGCGGAAGGGCCTCGCATCCCCCACTCTCGGCCCACCGTCTTCCCCGGCCTCGCCGATGCGGTCGCTCGGGTCGTGGACTCCGGCCAACACGCCGGAGGGTCGGTGCGGCGCGCGTTCGAGGAGGAGCTCGCCCGAAGGATCGGTGTTCGGCATGCCGTCGCGGTGCAGTCGGGCTCGGCCGCGCTGCATCTCGCGCTACTGACTCTCGACGTTCGACCCGGACGCGCGGTGCTGCTCCCGAGCTACGCCTGTATGGCCGTTCTGAATGCGGTGACGAGCTGCGATGCTCGACCGGTCCTCGTCGACGTCCATCCCACCCGCCTGAACATCGACGCCGAACGCTGCAGGGCGGCGCTCCGACGGGAGTCCCTGTCGGTCGCCGACGTCTCGGCGATCATCGCGCCCCACATGATCGGATTGCCGGCCCCGATGCCGGAACTGCGCGACCTCGGCCCTCCGGTCATCGAAGACTGCGCGATGGGTCTCGGCGCGGAGATCGACGGGGAGGAGGTCGGCGCTTGGGGGACGGTCTCCATCTTCTCGTTCTACGCGACGAAGATGATCTCCACGGGGCAAGGCGGGATGCTCCTGACCGCGAACGATCGACTCGCCGCCCGGGCGCGAGACCTGATCCAGTACGACAACCGAGAGACCCGGCGAGAGACCACTTGGAACTACCCGCTGCCCGACCTCGCGGCCGCGCTCGGGCGCCCGCAGCTCGAGCACCTCGATCAGTTCCTGGAGCGTCGCGCTCGGATCGCGACGCGCTACCTCGATTTCGCCCAACGTCGGTCGATCCGGACGCCCGAGTGCGTCCCCGAGTCCCGTCCCAACCACTTCCGCTTCGTCTTCCTCCTCGAGGATCGCGATTTGGTTCGTGCCGCGCTCGAGCGAGACGGAATCGAGTCGAAGCCCCCCGTGTTCCGCCCCCTGCACCGCTATCTCGACCTGCGAATCGAGGACTTCGAGGGAGCCGAGGCTGCCTACGATGCCGCTCTCAGCGTGCCGATCTACCCTTCGCTGACCGACCTCGAATGTGATCGGGTCCTCGACGCGCTCGACCGCGCGCTCTGAGCCTCGGCGGACTTCCTCGTTCGAAACGAGAACGGCGCGGCCGACCTGCCGGTCCGCCGCGCCGTCGCCGATCATTGCGCGAATCGTCGCTACGAGGATCCGTCGACCCGGACCTTGACCTCGATCAGGAAGTTGATGAGCAGGTTCTCGATCGTCGCCTCGTTGTGCGACGAGGACTGCTTCCCGAAGTGCGAGAGCACGTGAAGAACCTTGCCCTGGCCGTGATCGAAGGTGATCGCGACGGCCGGCTGGTCGCAGATCTTGCGCAGATCGTTCGAGACGATCAGGGTCTCGACCTTCCGGGAACGGACCGAGATCGCGTTCGACTCGTTGTCGATCTTCCACTCGTGCTTCACGGTATCGATGTCGGGGTCGTCGAAGCTTTCTTCCTCTTCGGACTCGGGCTTCGGCGCGACGCCCGTCTTTCCGCCGCCAGAGCTGCTCGTGTCCTCCTCGTCGTCCTCGACGGTCGGGTCGTACTTGTCCTTGTCCTTCTCGTCGTCCGCGTTCAGACCGTAGGGATCCTCCTCCTCCTCGTCCCAGTGGAAGTCCTCGATCTTGGGTGGAGTGACGAAGACGCCTCGCAGGAACTTGTGGGTCGCCTTGCCCGTCGCGGGGCGAATCTCGACGTGGTTCTCCTCGAGTTTCTCGCCGACCTGGACGAGCTTCGGCCACGTCGGCGCGACCGCCTCGGCCATCACCCAATCCTCGGTGAACAGGTAGCCGCCGCGAGCGACCCACTTCTCGAGCTTGTCGAGCGCGGGCTGTTTCATCTTGAACTGCACCTCATCGTGGGGATTCGGACCGAGGCAACGGCGGAGTCGGTTGCCGACCGCCTCACCCGCGCTGTGGCCGGGGCTCTGGCAGAACTTGTGGATCTGAGTGCAGTTGATGAAGATCGCCGCGTAGCGGTCGATCGAGTAGTCGGAATCCTCCAACCGCTCCTTGAGAACCGTGTCGTGCGGAATCTTCAGCGTCGAGAGTTTCGCGGCGATGTCATCGTTGTTCGTGTTGACGCCATTGCGAGCGACCGGACCCTCGACCACGAGGACCTTCCCCTCCGGCATCTGCTCGAGCCCGAGGAACTGACGCTCTCGAATCGGATCGATCGGGCGCGCGAGTCCCGTCGCGCGACCGGCATCCTGCGCCTCCTCCCGGATCGTCTTGAGCCCCTTGTACCGCGCGTTCGCCCACCAGCCCTTCCAGTTGATCAGACTGTTGCCCATCCGCTGGAGCGTCAGCGCCTCGAGGGCGAGCACCACCCGCTGTCGGAGCTCCTCCGCCTGAATCCCCTTGTCGTTCTCGAGGCCCTCGTAGAACGGGATGAGGATGTCGACGGTGCGTCGGTATTGGAGCTGCGCCGCCATGTCGAGAGCGAGGAGCTTCATGTCGTGCGTCCCGAGGTCGAGCACTCGACGGATCACCCGGTTGACGTACTTGGACCGGTTGTTCTGCAGCGATTGGAGGAGATCTCGAGAGATCGGCTGACGGCGTTGGTTGACGACATAGTCCCCGATCGCCGTCATCGCCAGCGGGCGATTGAACGAGCCGACGCCCTGAAGGATGCCCCAGTACCAGTCCTCCCCGTCCGCGGCCTGACCAAACTTCTGAGCCTGCTCGAGCAACGCCTGCGTGGGCTCGGTCGCGTTCATCCGAGCGCACCGGAGGAGGATCTCTCGCAGCCCCGCGTGGTCCTGGGCGAAGAACGACTGCTTCACCAACTTCTTGATGTCCGAAGGATCGATGTCCTTCTTCTCGTCGGCGGTCGCCGCTCCGACGCCCACCAAGGTCAACGCGATGGCGAGGACGAGCGACGACATCGACGCACCGGGCCGGCGGCGACGGGGGACGAGGTCGGTCCGC
>JAGQRC010000637.1 GCA_020425835.1 Planctomycetota bacterium
TCGCAGCCGGTCTGCCTGAGCGCAGCCGACGTCAACGCCGACGGCGGCTTGGACATCGGGGATGCGGTCGGAATGCTGGACGCGCTGTTCGGCAGCTGGACGCCCCCGAGCCCGTACCCGGTCTGCGGAGTCCCCGCCACGGGTAGCGACCTGCCGTGCGCGACATCGTCCTGCGCCGACTGATCGACTCACGGACGGAGAGCGGGCGTCGCCCGCTCTCCGCTCGTCGACCCTCGACGACCTTCCCCCAACGACGAAACGACCATTCGATGAGGAACCTCAAGACCCTGACGCTCGCGACCATCGTGCTCGTCGGTGGCGCCTTCGGGGGAGCGACCGACCGGGCCCGCGCCGGATCCTCGGGCGCGCTGTGCATGCTGGTCGAAGTGCTCTCGATCGACTGCGATCCGGCGAGCCCCGGCGACTACAGCGTGACGGTCTCCGTCACCAACACGTCGGGGGTCGATGCGGAGCACGTGAAGATCCTCGGCCCCGACACGGACCTCGACGGACTCCCGGACTATCCGTTCATGCCGGACACGTGGAACACGTCGGTTCCGAACGGCACGACCACGCTCCTGACGACGACCGTCCAGGGCGTCGCGGGCGCGGTGCTCTGCTTCGAGCTGTGGCTCCTCGACTCCAGCTTCGCGGAGTGCTGCACCGATTTCATCTGCGTCGATCTCCCACCCTGTGGGGACGAGCCGGAGTTCGTTCGCTGCGACTGCAATCGGGATGGGTCGGGCGACATCGGGGACGCGATCTTCACGCTCGGGCTGCTGTTCATGGGGGGCACCCCGAGCTGCGCCGACGCCTGCGACTCCAACGACGACGGCTCGATCAACATCGCCGATGTGATCTACTGCCTGTCCATCCTGTTCACCGGCGGGCCGCCCCCGCCGCCGCCCTATCCGGGCTGTGGCCCCGATCCCACTCCGGATGCCCTGCGCTGCGATAGCTACCCACTCTGTCCCTGACGAGTGGTCCGAGCCCCAGGAGCGCTGTTGGAGAACTCATTCCGGCCGAGAGCAGTTCTCCGACAGGCTCCGAGCGGGAGGTCGACACGCGTGTCGACCTCCCGTTTCTTCGTTCGAAGGGGCGATCTCCTCGAGCGCTCGAGCAGCGAAGGGGTCAGCAGCTCGGCGACGCGTCGCAGGTCAGGGCTCCCGGCGTCGGATCGCTGCCACAGTCGGGATTCGGGGCCGGCGGTGGCGGGGACCCCGGCGTGAACAGCGCCGCCAGCGTGTAGACCGCGTCGGAGATGTCGGAGACCTCGTCGTCGTTCACGTCCAACGCGTTCTGGCACGGTGCGGAGGCGCCCTGGAACAAGACGGCGAGGATGGCCACGGCATCCGAGATGTCGAACGTCCCGTCCCCGTTGGCGTCACCGCGCCGGAACATCGGACCGCCACTCGGGGGATCGAACTCGAGCTTCATCGTGATCAACCCCTGGGAGTACCAGTCGATCTCCTGCGTGTAGCTGCTCACGCCGATCGCCTGCGCGAACGGGCTCCCCACCGTATCGAGCGATCCGTTGCCGCCGCAGTCGTTGCCGGTATGACGGATGGTCAGGAGCAGGTCCCCGCCGGCGTAGACGTAGGGCATGTCGAACGGCACCACCTCGCCGAACGGGTTCACCGCCGGGGTGAGCGCTCCTCCGGGGAAGTACACATCGGTCAACGTCCACGATCCCGCTCGAGCGAGCACCGCATCGGGACCGATGTTCTCGAGGTAGGTCGTGCTGAGCGAACCCGGTGGATTCAGGGACGAGCTCAGGGTGATGTCGTAGTTCGCGAAGTTGCACGTGAAGCCGAGGCCCGGCCAGTCGCCGAACACCTGCCAGGTCGGCCGCCGCCACGTGATGCCGGTGATCGAGGCCCCGACCGGCAGCGTCGTGAGCTCCTCCGGTCCGACCACCAGCTGGTAGGAACGGGGCGCCGAGTTCAGAAGCGTGCTGTACGCCCCGGACCCCGCAGTGGTCGACGCACTCGAAGGGATGACGATCTCGTCGGCGAGAACGGGAAGCGACGCGAGAGCCATCAGGACGACGGCCCCGACGAGAAGGCGAAGCGATCGCGACACGACACGGGTCGAACGATGGAGCATGGAAACCTCCGTTCTGCGGAGCCCGTTGAAACTCGTTCCGACCGGACTCAGGTGTGGCGACACGGGAGTTCGGAGGCGTTTCGCCCACGGACTTCTGTGTCAGCACACTAGCGGCTCGCGGCGTCGCCCGCCAAGAGTTCGTCCACCCGAGAGTGCGGCCCCCGGTCGAAGAGCCGGTGTCTTGCGGCTCCGCAGCAGTGGATCAGAAGTCCCGGGAGCCCTGGGGCTCGACCCGGATCGTCGCGGTCGCCACCACCTCCGGCGTCTTGCTCGCGCTCTCGTAGTAGCGAGCGAACGCACGCATCTCCGGCGTCTCCCAGCGCAGCAACTCTGCCGCGTAGCGAGCGCCGAGAACCTGATAGAGGAGCGAGACCTCGACCGTTCGAGTCGCGCCCTCCGAGGCGGCGGGCAGTGCGATGTCGTAGATGACGCGGTCTCCACCCCCGAGGAAGTTCGCATCGCCGTCGAGGCCCGCCGGCGCGGTGGCCTCGGCCTCGGGATGGTCGGGTGACCAGCCGCGGGGCAAGAGACGGTTGTCCTTCAACGGAGTCGCCGCGCGCATCAGGCCAAAGGTGACCCGACCTTCGACATCCCCCATCACCGTCTCGTAGATCTGCACCTCCGACGAGGTGCGGACGATGTCGCGGTGCGGTGCGGTGGGCCCGTCGCGTCGCTCGCTCGGGAGGACGCGTCCATCGCGGTCGACGATGCGACCGGCTTCGTCGAAATCCCCCGAGCGGAAGACCACACGCTCACCATCACGGACGATGACCTGCAGCCACGCCCGCCTCGTCGGGTGCCCGGTCGGGAACTTGTGACCGACGAGACTCTCCACGTCGACGCGCAGACGCAGACGCTCCGGCTCGGCGACCAGTGGGATCACCGACAACCGTGCCGTGCGATGCTGGAGCTGATCGCGAGCCGCCGCGATGGTCGCGTCGAACGCCTCGGACGGTGCGGTCGTGCCGAGCTCTTCCGCATGGTCGCGGATGATCGCCGGGACGAGGGTGTTCCCACCGACGAAGATGTGTCGACCATAGGGAT
>JAGQRC010000638.1 GCA_020425835.1 Planctomycetota bacterium
TTCGCCGTCGCGACCTACGTCGTGCGCTGCTTCGCCGTCTCGGCCGGATACCATCGCTACTTCTCGCACCGGTCGTTCGAGACGAGCCGTCCGGTCCAGTTCCTCCTCGCCTTCGTCGGCGGCATGGCGGTGATGCGCAGCGCGCTCTGGTGGGCGTCGATCCACCGACGCCATCACCGCTACGCCGATGGTCCCGGCGATCCACACTCGCCGCGGGAGGGCTTCTGGTGGGCGCACCTCCTCTGGTTCATGGGGCGCGACAACCAGTCGCTCGACCCGGAGTCGATCCGCGACTTCTGGCGCTACCCCGAGCTCCGCTTCCTGCATCGGCACGAGTGGGTGCCGATCGCTGTGTTCGTCGCGGGCACCGTCGCGGTCGGTGGTTTCGCCGGATGGGTGTGGGCAGCCAACGTGTCGACGGTGCTCCTCTGCCACGCGACGTTCGCCTTGAACTCGATCACCCATCTCTGGGGTCGGGTGGATCACGAGGTGAAGGACGACTCGAGGAATCTCTTGATGGTCGCGCTCCCGACGTTCGGCGAGGGGTGGCACAACAACCACCACCGCTCACCGAGCCGAGCGCGTCTCGGCGAGGGCTGGGCGCAGATCGACATCTCGTGGATCGGGATCCGCGTCCTCGAGAAGCTCGGACTCGTCTGGAACGTCCGGCGCTGACGACGCCGCGGCGCGTTACCGCGAACGGAACAGCGTCGTCCCGACGGCGAGTGAAGGATCGATCGTCTGCCCGTCGACGGTCAACACGCGGGGAACGCCGAGGCTGTCCGAGATGACCATGTCGACCCAGGTCTCGGCCGCGCCGAGGGTGGTCGGCGTGGCGTCGATGGTGACGACCAGGAGCTCGAAGGGGTCGGCGGCAACGAAGAGCTCGGCCAGCATGAAGTCCGGGATCGCCGCGAACTCCAGGCCTCCCGGGACGATCTCGAGGTGGAGGTAGTCGGGTCCCGCCCCTCCGCCGAACGCGGCCGTCGGGGGGCCGAGCGTCGCGTCCGTGATCGTCGCGAGGGTCGTGTCGACCGTCAGCCCGAACGAGATGGCTTGGACCTCGGTCGTCGCGGGCGTTCCCTCATCGACGAGGTAGATCCGTCGTTCGACCGAGACCCCGGGGCCACCACTCGGGAACTCGACGGGTCCGCCGGGCGAAGCGAGTCCGAACCACCCGCCCGCGGGGAACGCCGGATCGAGAACGGCGGCGGCGCCGGACCCCGAGACGGGAACTCGGACGCCATCGACCATCGCCTCCGGCAGGGACAGCGAGATCGGGGCCGTCACCTGGAACAGGTTGCCGCGGAGGAGGTCCTCGGTCACTCGGAACGTCACCACGGCGAGGGTCGTCGAGGAGGCGACATCGATCGGCGCGGCGAAGGTCAGGGTCACATCGACGCCACCGGGTCCGGGCGTCGCGTCGATGCTCGACATCATTCCGGCGATGCCCGGATCGACGACGATCGAGTCCCACACCAGATCGGGAGCGCACGCAATGGTCAGACTCAACTCGGTCACCGCGTTGCCGACCGGGTCCTCGATGGACAGAGGGGTCGTCCCGGTGCCGCTCCCGGTGTCGAACGAGTAGTCGATGGCGAGGTCACCGAGTTTCACGATGGCTTGCGTGCAGATGACATCGATCAGCACCGGGGCGGAGGCCGTCGAACTCCCGTCGGTCACCGAGTACTCGAACTGATCGGGACCGCAGTAGCCGGGCGTCGGAGTGTATTCGATGCGCTGGGGATCGAGCGGGTCCACCACCGCCACTCCGTGGCTCGGGGCGGTGACCGCGACGATGCTCAGGGCGTCCCCGTTGGGATCGTCGTCGTTCGCGAGGACCTCGAGCAGCGTCGACCACTCCGGGGCCACCACCGCCGTGTCGGCGACGGGGACGGGTGGCGCGTCGGCGGGAATCACGACGATGTCGATCGTCCGCGTCACGGGGGCGTGGTTCGAGTCACTCACCCCGAGCGTCACCGCGTCCGGTCCGAAGTATCCGGGCACGGGACGGTATCGAAGCTCGACGCCGCGGAGGATGTCCGCGGTGCCGTGCAGCGGGGCCGACGTGATGCCGAGCACCCAGGCGTCGAGGTCGGGGTCGACGATGAACGGGGAGAGATCGACGATCACCTCGCCGTTCTCGTTCACATCGAGCGCCGGGACCGCGGCGATCGTCGGAGGTGCGTTGGGAGTGGCGACCCCGCCGCCGCTGCCGCCCTTGGCGCAGCCGAGGAGCGATGAGATGACGACAAGACCCACGAGAAGTGGGCACCGAGGCGGGCGGGCGTGCATGGGGTCCTCGCAAGATGAGCCAGCCACGCGGGTCGGGACCTCGGGCAGACCGAACCTTCCGATCCCGCGTTCTACGACCGACGGTACCGCTCGGAGGGGTCTTCGTCAGTGGGGTCGTGGGGATGGCTGGAGCGAGCCTCGCCAACCGAAAGGGCGATCGAATTCGAAGGTCTCGCACCGTCGGGAGCTTGCTGCTCCGGAGGGGCGCCCGAGGCAGGGAAGAGGCCGGCCGTACCGACCGACCTCTTCGACGCCCCAGCGGTCGAACCGCGCCTACTCGTCGCGCCAGTAGGCGACCTTGGTGGTGGCGTGGGGAACGCCGCCGACCTCGGCGTACGGGTTCAGGAAGAAGTTCAGTGGCTCACCCTGTTGTCGGGGGGCGAGGTCCACGTCACGGCCGGTGGACAACGTCACGCGATTGGGGGAGTGAGCGCCGAAGAAGTAGTCGACCTTGGTCGGATCCTTGTCGGCCTCGGAGATGTCGACCGGTATCCAGCCGTGACCCTGCGCGTAGAACTCCGCCCAGCAGTGGTAGCCCCCGGTCTGATACTCCTCACTCTTCCGGTCGTACGCTCCGTACAGGCCGATCTGGAAGCGGGCCGGGATGTCCTGGGACTGGCACATCGCGATGAAGTAGCTGTGGAAGTCCGTGCAGTTGCCTCGTCCGACGTCGCACGCGTAGACCGTGTCCCCGCGTCCCCAGCCGGTCCCGCTCTTGTCGTAGGTCATCGCGCCCAGCACGTGATCGTAGAACGCACGGGCGCGCGTGATGGTGTCCGCGCCCGGTGCGAGCCGAGACGCGGTCTCCCGGATCTCGTCGGTGATCTTCCCGAGCTTGGAGGGTG
>JAGQRC010000639.1 GCA_020425835.1 Planctomycetota bacterium
AGACCACTCGGAACTCGCGATCGCAGAGCATCAGCGCGTTGCTGGCTCCGTTGATCGCCGCGTGCAGCCGCGACGACTGCTCGAGATTCTCGAGGCGGACGAAGCCGATCGACAGGAGTTGCTGCACACTCTCGAGCGACTCGAGCCGTTCCGCGCCGAGCGGAAGGTCGAGCTTCGGCGCGAAGAACTCCATGACGCCCGCGACCTTGCCCCGAGTGACGATCGGGAAGGCGAGGACCGAGACCCAACCGGCTCGTGCGGCCGCGGCCATTCGCGGACCATCCTCGACGCGCACCTCGTCGAAGACCAGTGCTCGACTCTGTCGCGCCCGATCCACGACGGAGGACCGCGCCGACTCTCCGACCGGCCAGTGAACCGCCTCGGTCCGCGACCCACACTGGGCGGCCACCCGGAGCGTGTCATCGTCTTCCAGGTTCCAATACGCCCCGACCCCCCAGTGGAAGCACTCCAGAACCGTGGTGATCGCTCCCGAGGCCGCTTCGACCCGAGTCGATGCGTGATCGAGCACCTTGGTGGTGCGCAACACGACGGAGGTGTTGTCCTGCGACTCGGCGAGCTGCGTCTCGAGCCAAGCGACGCGATCGTCGACGGAGGTGGGGGTCATCGGAGGCCTTCGTTCTCGGAACCTGGAGGCGATCCGGCATCAGCCCGACCGGACGCACGCTCCTTGTATCGGCCAACCGACCATCGGGACTTTCGCCGACGCCATTGGGGGATGTTCCGCATCGGCATGGGGGGCCGCTCGGCGCGAACCGGCGCATGGCCGGTTCCGCGGTCTCCGCTCGACGATCAGAACTCGTCGGACCAGCGGGTGACGACCTGCACGTCGTTCGGAAGGAGGTCGCGGTGCTCCTCGAGGTCTTCGGGGAGTCCGCGCAAGATCTCCTGGACGCGGCAGCCGGACGCGCGGAGGCTCGCACGCAAGCCGTCGGTCGCCCGCCGGGGATCGAGGCCGCCGCACGTATAGATGTCGACGGCGACGTATCCGCGCTCGGGCCAGGTGTGGACGGAGAGATGGGACTCCGCGATGACGACCGTCCCGCTGACCCCTTGGGGCGCGAACTTGTGGAAGGTCTCGCCCACGACGGTCGCTCCGATCACGTGGGCCGCATCGAGGATCGCGCTGCGGACCTGCGCCACGTCATCGATCAACTCGCGATCGCAACCGTAGAACTCGGCGATCAGGTGACGACCGATCGTCAGCATGGGCGGGCCTTCGGCGTGGGGTGGACTCCTTCGAGTATACCGCTCTCCGGGGCTTCCCGCCGAGCGCCGCCCCTCGCCGACCCCCGCGGGTGATCGGAGTCTCCGGGCGCGCGTCGGAACCTCGTCGTCAGAACTCAGTTCCGACCGGGGGCGGCGCCCTCCGTCCCCTCGCCCCGAATCGAGGCTGCTCCGACCTCGGCCTTGTGCCGAACCCTCGCGTTCTCCTCGACGCGAGCGCGATCGGCGAGAACGTCGGCTGCGCGATCGGACCCGATCGCGATCAACGCCTCGACCGCCGCCTCTCGAACCCGAGGAACTTCGGAGCGCTCGCAGACCCGCGCCAGCGGATCGACCGCACTCGGGTGGTGGAGTCCCGACAGGGTGCCGATCAGCGCCGGCAACACGAACGGATCCTCTTCGCGGTCGAGCTGCGCGGCGATCGCCTCGGTCACTTCGGCTCGCTCCCCTTCCGTCGCGTGACCCCGCGGATCGGCGAACGCCAACGCCGCACCGAGTCGAGTCGCGGCGTCCGGGCTCGACAGCTCCACCAACCAGCGCCGGCGATCGCGGAAGACCTCGGGCATCCCGGACATCCCGGTCAAGAGCAGCCCACGCGTCTGCAGCGGAGCGGCCTCGCACGACGTCGCGAGCGCGCGATAGGCATCGGCATCGAACGGTCGCAGCATCAGCAACTGCACCGCGCGTCGCAGCTCCACCTTCTGAGGATCCGTCGCGCTCTCGAAATGAACGAGCTGCCGCAGGTGCTCTCCGATCGCTCGAGTGGATCGGCTCCCGGCGATACTGCCGATGCCCTGCAGGAGCTCGAGGCGGATCCCGACATCGGGCTCGATCCGAAGCAGCTGCGCGAGCTCCGGCACCGCCTCCTCATCGAGCTTGGAGCAGAACTCGCGAAGTTCACGCTGAGCGAGGTTCTTCTGGCGGAAGTCCGGAGGGACACCTCGCGCGGGATCACCGTTCGACTCCCGAAGCTCTTGCAGGAGCTCGATGACTCGCGGGTATCGAGGCTCGTCGTGGACGATCATCGCCACCAGACCGAGGATTGCGGCCGGGATCAGTGGGGACAGCAGCGGGATTCGGTGCACGGGTCGCCTCGTCTCGAGATTCATCCACGGACCGCGTGAGGATGCGCTCGCGACCCGACGCCGTCAACGTGGCGCCCGCGTGGTCTCTCGACGCTCCGGCCGACTCGAACGTTTCCGCCCGGAAACATCGATGGACCGCTCGCGCCGAACGCGTTACCACTCGGGGCGACGGGAGCGGACCTTGACGATAGAGCTGATCTTCCTCGACGGATCCGTCCGCCCGCTCCAAGCGGTCGCACGAGGGTGGGTCGATACCCACCGGGCATCGACGCCGTTCGGCTGGCGCTGCGATCTCGGTGAATGGTCCGTCGTCGTTCCCGGAGCGCGCTCGGGTCGCCGACTGCTCGACGTCCTGACCCGCGTCGCCTCCGAACGGGACGTCGTCCTGGTCCCTCCCGCGATCCTCACTCCTCACGTCGCGGCGGCTCGGTGGACCGATGGCGACTCCGAGCTGGACGGCGCCCTTTTCGGCGCGCCCCATCGAACGATCGCCCCGGCGTCGCGATCGGACCGCTGGTGCGGCTGGCTGCGTGCCCTCGCGGCACTCCCTCCGGAAGATCGAGAGCGACTGGGCACGATCTCCCCGGCTGTCGACACGGTGACTCCGGACGACCTCCCCGTCGCGCGCGCGCTCGACCATCTCCACTCCGAACTCAACGGCGAGGGGTGGACGATCGCCGCGGCGGCCGAAGCGCTCCGGGACAGCCCCGGTCTCCCGGCCGTCGCCGCAGCAGCGCGCGCGGAGACGCTCTACGTCAACGCGCTGCGAGACGCTCTCCGACACGACACCGCGCGGACGATCCGAGAAC
>JAGQRC010000640.1 GCA_020425835.1 Planctomycetota bacterium
CACTCGTGACGACGGTCGAGGTCCGGGCCCAACCGAGTGTCGAAGTGCGGACCCCCGAAGGCGTGCCGCTCCGCTTCCACCTGGCCACCGTGGGTGATCGCGCCGCAGCCTTCCTCGTCGACGGTGCCATCCTCTTCGTGCTGGCGATCGGCTTCGGTTTGGTGATCGAACTCACGACGATGCTCTCGAGCGGCGCGGTGAACGCCCTGATCCAGCTGGTCGTCTTCCTCGTCTTCGCGTTCTATTTCCCGGCGTTCGAGATCCTCTGGCGAGGACGGACGCCCGGGAAGCGGCTGGTGGGCATCCAGGTCATCGACGCGAACGGTCGCACCCTGACGGGCGAGGCGATTTTCGCGCGGAACCTGACTCGCAAGGTCGAGGTCGTCTTCCCATTGATCCTCATGGCGAACCCTCGACTCCTGTGGCCGGATGCTCCCGGCTGGGCGGTCCTGCTCTCGTTCGGTTGGCTCCTCGTGCTGCTGTTCCTACCGTTGTTCAACCAACGGAGACAACGCGCGGGCGACTTCCTCGCGAGCACCATCGTCATCCGTCGGCCCAAGATCCAACTCCTACGTGACCTGACGCTCGGACCGGCCGAGTCGGAGTCGCGACGCCATCACTACCGATTCGAGCCGGCCGAGCTCGATCTCTACGGGATCTTCGAGCTCCAGACCCTCGAGCAGGTGCTCCGGACCCGGGAGGTGAAGCCCAAGACTCTTCGGGACATCGCCGAGAAGATCTGCCGGAAGATGCGACGCCAGGAGTCGCGTCTCCAACCCCGGCGATTCCTCGACGACTTCTATGCGCAGCTCCGTCGCCACCTCGAGCAGAAGCTCCTGTTCGGCGAGCGGCAGGAACGGAAGAAGGAAGGACGGCTGGAGCGGTAGGGTCTCGCGGACCTCACTCGCTCTCGGCGTCCCAGCTGAACGGGATCCAGAGGAAGCGAATCGTTCGCGTCCGACTGGTCTTCTCGTACCCGATTCCGCGCCAGAGGAACGACCAGCCTCCGATCGGTACCGTCGTGCCATCCTCGAGACGACGATGCCCGGTCGAGACCCGAGCCAGCCCGAGCAACACCTGGTCGACGCGGTCGAAGCTGGTCGATCGTCCTCGATCGTCGTAGTTGGCCGTCTCGGACCGGGTCGATGCGATCAAGAGCGTCGCGAACGTGTCCTCGAAGTGGAAATGGTATCCGCCCCCCACCTTGTCCGCGCTCGCCTCCCGGAATCGCGCCACCACCGGCACGAGCCAGAACGGGAGCGACGCAGAGTACTCCTCGACCGGCTCGTATCCGTGCTCGGCGCGAGCGCGATAGTGGGCCAGGTCCCCCTCGGTCAGGTTCTCGCCGAGCGAGAGTCGCCGGTAGTCCCCGCTGACACAACCGGTGATCGCAACCAGGACGATCGAAGTCAGAACGATGTGGATGATGGCCGTCGTCGACGAGGTCATGGTCCCCTGCTTTCTCCGTGGATCTCGCGTCGAGCGCGAGCGAACTTGCACGCGCGACTCGGTTCGTCTACCGTCCAGAGAGGCGATCGCGACAGAGAGACCTCGGTTTCCCGAAGGCCTCGCTGCCGACGCTTCGATGGAGAGTGTCCCTCGGCCGCGCTTCTGAACCCAGCAGCCCGTCGAAAACTCATCCGGGCCGAGAGCCGAGCTTCCGGAGGCCAGCGCCTTCGCCGGCCCGGGACTCGGACCTTGCGACCCCGAACTCGAGGAGCGCCCTCCGCTGAACTCCACCCGTAGATCCCGGTCGAGACCGGCCCCTCGCAAGCCATCGCCGACGGAGCGCATCGTCACCAAGGCGAGCGGGGAGACCGAGCCGTTCGACCTCGACAAGCTTCGGTCCTCGTTGCACCGCGCCGGCGCTTCGAGCGCGGCGATCGACGAGGTGACTCGGGCCATCGAGCGGGACTTCGAGCCCGGCATCACGACCCGTCGACTCTACAAGCAAGCGTTCAAGCTACTGAAGCAACGCTCCCGGCCCACCGCGGCGCGCTATGGGTTGAGTCGCGCGGTCCGCTCGCTCGGCCCCGACGGCTACCCGTTCGAGAACCTGGTCGCGGCGCTCCTCGCCGAGGAGGGATACCGTTCCGAGGTCGGGGCGAGCCTCCCCGGACTCCACGTCCAGCACGAGATCGACGTCGTCGCGGTGCGGCCCGAGAAGACGCTGTTCGTGGAGTGCAAACACCGGCTGCGGAGCGGTGCGAAGTGCGACGTGAAGATCGCCCTCTACGTTCACGCGCGGGCGTTGGACCTCGGGGCCGCGCTCGCGGCGTCGCGCGACGGATCGCGTCCCTTCGATGAGTTCTGGCTCATCACGAGCGGAGAGTTCACCTCCGACGCGATCCGCTACGCGTCGGGCGTCGATCTCCATCTCCTCGGCTGGACCTTTCCGCGGGAGGGCGGGCTCGCCGATCGGATCGAGAGAGCGGGCCTCCACCCCCTCACCTGCCTGACCACTCTCGACGCGAGCCAGAAGCGCGAGCTCCTTCGACGTCACTTCGTTCTCTGCCGAGAGCTCCTCGAGAAACCCGAAGCACTCGACTCCGTCGGGGTTCACCGGCGAAGTCGAGTGCTCAAGGAGATCCGAGGACTACTCGAAGGCCGTTGAGAAGCGGCTCCCGCGTCGAGTGTCCGGGCTTCCGGTGTCCACGGTCAGCTGGTCGCGGCGGTCTCCCGCGCGGGTGGGAAGGAGTCGACCTGGATCACGCGGTCTCGTGCGAGCCGTGCCGCATCGACCACCTGGCGATCCTTCGCGTCGATCACTCCCGCTTCGACCGCGCGCTCGAGCAACGTCGAGCCGGGTCGCTTCGCGAGCTTGCCTCCGGATACCGCGGACTTGACCCGCGCCATCACGCCGTGGCTCGCCACGACCGGCTCGAGCGCCGCCAACAGAGCTCCGAGCCCCGGCTCGTCGGCCTCGGGCCGGTACACGTGCGCGGTCAAGTCCTCACGTGCGTCGCTGTCGCCGAGGAGCGCCGCGGAGATCCGCGAGCCGAGTCGATCGCTCGGAGGTCGGTACCGCGCCCCGAACGGGAAGACGATCTGACGGAGTCCCCACGCGACCGGGCGCGCCGGGAGATTGTCGAGGAAACCGAGGAGACCCTGTTGGGCCTCGTAGAGCGCATGCTCA
>JAGQRC010000641.1 GCA_020425835.1 Planctomycetota bacterium
GAGCCCGAAACCATGGATCGCAACCAAGAGCTGCTGTCGCGCGCCACTCGCTCCATTCCTGGAGGGGTCAACTCTCCGGTCCGTGCCTTCGGCCCGGTCGGCGGCACGCCGCCGTTCATCCGTCGCGGCGCCGGCTGCCGCATCTTCGACGCGAACGACAAGTCCTACATCGACTACGTCGGCTCGTGGGGACCGCTGATCCTCGGTCACGCTCACCCCGAAGTGCTCGAGGCGATCCGGGCTGTCGTCGCGGATGGAACCTCGTTCGGCGCGCCGACCGAAGCGGAGATCGAGCTCGCCGAGACGATCGCGCGCATCGTTCCGTCGGCGGAGATGGTGCGACTCGTCTCCAGTGGGACGGAGGCGACGATGACCGCGCTCCGACTCGCGAGAGGCATCACCGGTCGCGATCGCGTCATCAAGTTCGAGGGTTGTTACCACGGTCACGCGGACGGGTTCCTCGTCGCGGCCGGCTCCGGCGCCGCGAGCCACGGGCATCCATCCTCACCCGGTGTTCCTCCTGCGATCGCCGAGCTCACCTCCGTCGCGCCCTACAACGATCTCGATGCGGTGAGCGCGCTCTTCGATCGGTACCCGGGCGAGATCGCCGCGGTGATCGTCGAGCCGATCGCGGGCAACATGGGCTTCGTCCCGCCCGTCGACGGCTACCTCGAGGGGCTACGATCGCTGACGCGCGAGCACGGCGCGTTGCTGATCTTCGACGAAGTGATGACGGGCTTCCGCGTCCACCCAGGGGGCGTGCAGGGTCTCTTCGGGATCGATCCCGATCTCACGACGCTCGGGAAGATCGTGGGCGGCGGTCTCCCCGTCGGCGCGATCGCCGGTCCCGCGACCCTCATGACCCAACTGTCGCCCGTCGGGCCGATCTACCAAGCGGGCACGCTGTCCGGGAACCCGCTCTCCGTCGCCGCGGGACTGGCGACGCTCCGCATCCTCGAGCGCGATCGCGACGCGATCTACTCGCGACTCGACCGCGCGACCGATCGGCTGGTGAAGGGTCTCTCCGACGCGTTCGGGGAGAAGGGCATCCCACACCAGGCCGCGCATCACGGATCGATGTTCGGCATCTACTTCAGCGGCGAACCGGTCCGCAACTTCGCCGAAGCGTCCCGCTCCGATCGCGAACGCTTCAAACGCTACTTCCACGCGATGCTGGACGCGGGCATCTACTTCGCCTGCTCCCCGTTCGAGGCGGGCTTCGTCTCGCTCGCGCACGATGACGCGGCGATCGACGAGACGATCGCCGCGGTCCGGGGCGCGACGTTCTGAGCTTCAGCAGAGGACCGGGCACGGTTCGGACCGCGATCCCTCACGCATCCGGTCGCAGAGCGGGCCCGGTCCCCGATCCCTCGACCCACCGGAGCCGCTGATCGGCGTCGACATCCGCGCGACGCTCGGTCTGGCCCGACGGCCAACGCACCTCGATCGACTCCACGATGGTCTCCGCTCCGAGACCGAAGTGGAGGATCGATGACGAAGTCGACAGGTAGCCACACCCGAGCTTCACGATGCGGGTCTGCGCCCCCTGTGCCGTGCGAACGGTCACCTCGGCGCCGGCGGCATCGCGGCCGCTGGCGCTCCCGACGAGCTCGATCTGCAGCCAGTGCCCCGTCGCGCCGCGTCCCATCAGGAGGGCCGCCGGCCGGTTGAAGTTGTGAATCACGAGATCGAGCTGCCCATCACGGTCGAGGTCCGCGATCGCCAGACCGCGTCCGTCCTCGATGCGATTCGCGCCGGCCGCGAACGCGATCTCGCCGAATCGTCCGTCTCCGCGGTTCCAGAACAGGCGATTGCGCTCGTAGCCGTTCAGCGACTTCTGACCGATGTCCGTGGGAGTTCCCTCTTGGCCCCAGCGACCGGACGAGAACGAGCGTCGACCGACGCCCTCGATCAGCAGGGACAGTCACAAGTCGTCGGGCTCGGGGCCCGAGAGGAATCCATTGAGCCCGTAGAGATCGAGTCGACCGTCGTTGTCGAAGTCGAGCCAGCACGTTCCCCAGCCCCACTGACTGTTGTCGGTGCGGCTCGTGAGCGAGATCTCCTGGAACGTCCCGTCGCCCTGGTTCTCGTAGAAGCGGTTGCCGTGGAAGAAGGCACGGATCTCCGACCGGACGCGCTTGCGGAACAGCGTGTCGATCACCCACGGCACCGGACTCGGGAACTGTGGATGGTCGATGACCCAGCCGGTGCTCGACGACATGCCGGCGACGAACAGGTCGAGGTCGCCATCCCCGTCGTAGTCACCCCAGTCCCCGCTCATACTCGCGATCGGCTCGGCGAGTCCGCTCTCTCGCGCCACCTCGCTGAAGCGCGGAATCCCATCGCTCCCCGGTCCATCGTTGCGGTAGAGGACATCGATCCCGAAGTCGTTCCCGACGAAGATGTCGATGTCCCCATCCCGGTCGTAGTCGGACGCGAGGGTCACGAGGGTCCAGCCGGTGTTCCCGACGTCGGCGATCTCGGTCACGTCGCGGAACGTGCCGTTCCCGTTGTTCAGGAACAGGTGATCCGGTTGCGCGTTGCGCGCGACTCCCAACGGACTCGGCGCTCGGAAATAGGGATCCTCGTTGCAACCGACGTAGAGGTCGGGCCACCCGTCGCCATCGAAGTCCGCCGCGCACGCGGCGATCGCGCGCTGCGAGTCGATCGTGATCCCGCTGCTCGTCGACAACTCGAAGTGACAACGACCACTTTCGGTGAGCCGATTGAGCCAGAGCTCGCTCGGACCGCAGTGCGCGCCGACGAAGAGATCGCGATCCCCGTCGTTGTCCGCGTCGAACAGAAGCGTGCAGGTCAACGCCCCGGTGTGCTCGCCCGCGATACCCCAGGTCTGGGTCGCAACCTCGAACGTCGCACGTTTCCCATCCGCCTCCGACGGGGGACGGTTGCGGAAGGCGACCAGCCGCCGCTCGTTGGCGAAGATCACGTCCTCCCAACCATCGCCGTCGAGATCGCCCACGGCGACTCCGGCTCCCAGGATGAATCGCTGCGGATCCCCGTTCGGGTCGGGAAGGTAAGGGGGCTCGTGGACGACCGTCAGTCCGCGGGACTCGGCCTCCTCGGAGAACCCCGGGGACGGTGCGACGACGATGTCCGGCTCGCGGCCTCGATCC
>JAGQRC010000642.1 GCA_020425835.1 Planctomycetota bacterium
GTGCCCCGGAATGTCGAACGTCCATGTCGTCGATGTGCAACCGGGACCGGCGTTGTCGATCTCGGGAGGTCCCGCCTACTTCGACGGCGCCTCGGAACCGGGCGGCGTGAGCGGCGCGCACACCGCCGCATGCATCATGGACTTCTTCGGCTTCGTCACGATCCCCCCGGGGAGCGACCAGACGATCGTCCGGGTCACGTTCCAAGGATCGTCGGCGGGAACCACCGACCTGTGCTTCTGCGACACGCTCGGCAGCCCACCGTTGAGCACGGTCTATCTCACCGCGTCCGGAAGTACGGTGGTGCCGTTCGAGATGTGCGGCACGCTCACGGTCGTGTCCTCCTGCCCCGCCGTCAGCGACCTCGCGTGCACGTTCGACGCGGCGAGCCAAGCGGTGAACCTCACGTGGGTGAATCCGATCGGCTATTCGTTCCACCAGGTGTACCGCAACGGCACCTTGATCGGCTCCATCTCCGGAGACGACAGCAGCTTCGTCGACGACAGCCCGACTGCATCCAACACCTACGTCGTCGAGTCGATCTGCTCGCCGAGCGACTCCCCGACAGCCCAGTGCGCGATCGAACTGGCGAGCGCCGGCGATGCCAACGGGGACGGGAACGTCGACATCGGCGACGCGATCGCGATCCTCAACTACCTGATCGGTGCCGGTCCACCGCCCACGCTGTTCGCTTGTCCCTGAAGGTTCGCCACCGCCGGGAGGTCAACGGCGGCGGTGATGGATCTCGAGGACGAGGAGGTAGACCCCGAAGGCGCCGAGGATCCCGGCCATCGTCCAGAAGAGTTTCGCGTGTCCGATGACCAGCGCGGCCACCATGCCGGTGCCGAAGAGCAGGATCGGGAATCCGAAGAGGATCCAGCGACCGTCGACGCGGGGCGCCTCGTCGTGGGGAACACTCGACCTCGCGTCGACGATCGGGTCGTCGGTCACGCTCGAACCTCCCGACGATCGTTCTGCCTCTCGTCGGTGCGGGCGCGGTCGACTCGCCGCTGCACCGCGTATCCGACTCCGAACGCGAACGCGAGCGACACCGGCCAGAGCCACCATTCCCGCAGGATATCGATCACGAGACTCCCTCAGCGTGTGCACTGGTAGGCGAAAGCCGGCGGAACATTGCGCCAGACGATCGGGGTGACGCGGACCTCGCGGAACCGCGACGCGAGCATGCGTCGGAAGCGACGCGCCTTCGGCAAGTAGCTCGGGCCGTAGTAGGCGAAGGTGCAGAAGCGCCCACCGGGGCGCAGCGACTTGACGATCGCCCGCATGAGCCCCTCTTGGAGGGGACGATCGAAGCCTGCCCACGGCAGTCCGGAGACGATGACGTCGGCGGCTTCGTGACCTCGCTCGGCGAGGTAGCGATCGGTGTCCTGGGCGCAGCCGCAGATCACGTCGAGCTCGGGGAATCGTCGCGACAGATGCCGGGCGAACTCCTCGCTGCGTTCGATCGCGAAGAAGTCCGTCTCGGGGCCGACCGCCTGCTCGACCACGGCCGTGATCGACCCGGTCCCGGCGCCGAGCTCCACGACGGCCTCCGCGTTGAAGAGGTCGATGCCCTCGATCATCCGCCGCGCCAACCGGCGCGAGCTCGGGGCGACGGCCCCCACCTGGACCGGGCGGGTGACGAACTCGCGCAGGAACTTGAGGCGCGCCGTAGCCATGGGTGGGATCTCCATTTCGAGGGTTGACCGGCGCAGAGTATGACGGACGCCGGAGAACGCCGCAGCGAGTTTTCCCGCGGACGAGCCCCAATCCCCCCACCGCCCGAATCTTCTCAACCTTGCCGGTTGCTCGACCGACAAACCTACTATACCCTGCGTACGTACCCCATCGTAGGACGCCATCGCTCGGGCGAGGCGGCGCGAGGCAACGGCCAGGAAGGCGAGGTGGACATGGCTCCGGACAGTGAAGCGCTCGGTGACCTCCAGCTCCGCGTCATGGATGTCGTGTGGGACCTCGGGAGCGCGACGGTCGCGGAGGCCCACGAGTCTCTGACCGCCGATCGGGGGATCGCCTACACGACCGTGCTCTCGACGCTGCGCAATCTCGAGAAGCGGGGATATCTGCGACACACGGTCGAGGGCAAGGCGCATCGATTCCACCCCACCGTGACGCGAGAGGACCATCGTTCCGCGAGCGTCTCCCGATTGGTCAGCAACCTGTTCGCAGGCGACCCGGAACGGTTGATGTGCCACCTGCTGGGACAGGGCGAGGTCGATGCCGCGCAACTCGAACGGATCCGCGCGCTGCTCGAAGAGTTCGAGGAGGAGCGATGATCCCCGAGTGGTTCGCCCCCCACGCGCTCGTCAATGCGGCCTGTCTCACGACGCTCTGGCTCCTGATCCCGGTCGCATTCGCCCTCGTCGGACGTGCCCGGGATCCGCGGTCGGAGCGAACGGTCGCCCGCTTCACGTTGCTGGGCGCCCCTGCTGTGGCGCTGATCGGGCTGACCGCGTCGAGTTGGGCTCCGCCGATCATCGAGTGGCCGAGTTCATCCCCGTCGCTGCTCGAACTGGCCTCCCGCGCGAACATCACGGAGAGCGAGAGCCCGGACTCGACGCCGCGCCTCGACGTCGACGTCGACGAGCTCGAGACGCGGCGCCTCGCGGCCGCGGCGACCTCCGCGGGCCTCGGCGAAGCGACCCCGTGGAGCGCGCCGCTCGCGAACGACGCGCCCACCTTCGCCTCGAGCGAGACACCACACGCGCCGGGATCCACACCGGCGGCCCCGAGTCGCGAGCCGATCGCGGAGGCCGACCTCGACATCGACCACACGTCGCCGCTCGCGAACGATGCGCGCCCGTTCACGACGGTGCTCGCCGTCGCCTGGGCGCTGATCGCCGCGGGCGCGCTGATGCGGTTGTTCGCGACTCGACGTCGGCTCGAGAACCGCGCTCGACGCTGGACCCCACTTCCTCCGACGAAACACGAGGGACTGGTCGCGCTCGCCGAGCGCATCGGATTCCTCCGCGACTTCCGCTCCCTCAGCGCACTCGACCTCTCGCAAGCGGTCGCGTTCGGCTGGGTGCGCGGAGTGATCGCGTTGCCGACGCGTTGGCTGTCGCACTGGGACTCCGCGACGATCGAGCCCCTGCTCGTCCATGAGCTCGCCC
>JAGQRC010000643.1 GCA_020425835.1 Planctomycetota bacterium
GCTCGGAGCAACCCCTGGTGGGCGGCTCGACGTATCGACGAGACGACCCGTGACGACCGCCGGCCGCCACGGGTCCAAAGGACGGTGAGCCGCCCAGTCCAGTGATCGGAGATCAGCGGTCGTTCGAGAGTTTCTGATCGATGACCTGTTGCAGGTCGCGCAGGAGGTCGTCGTCGCTGGGTGCACTCTGCTTCTGCTGGCGCACGGCGCGCACCGCTTCGCTGAGGTCTTCGGTCACCGCGGTCTCGCTGAGGTCGAACGCCCCGCCGAGCGATGGCACCGACGACGGCGTCCGGAACGACTCCTCCGAGAGCGGAGTGAGCATCTGAGTCATTTCTTCGGGCGGCAGCGCCGGCTCGGGGACGTGTGAGGGAAGCGGAGCGGTGGGCTCGTCGAATCCGGGAGCAGAGAACTGCGGGGACGATGCGCGCGCCATGGCCGCCGAGCGGACCAGCTCGGGAGGTGCGCTGATGGTCCTGCGCGGGGTCGGGACGTTGGAGCGCTGTGTGCGCAGCGAGCGCACCTCGTCCTCCGCGCGCTCGAGGCGCGCCTCGAGCTCACGCGCCCGCCGACGGACGCGGCGCCCCTTCCAACGACCCACCAAGAAGAAGAGCGCGAGTACGACGACCGAGAGGATCGACCCGAGGAAGGTCAGACTCTCCTGGTCGAACTCACCCGTCTTCGCCTTCTCGAACGAGCGCACCGCGAGCGCCGTGAAGTAACTCTTGACCTGATCGAAGCCGACCGTGTCCGCTCCGGACTTCGCGCGCTCGACCTCGAGGCGGCGCTCGACTTCCTCCTTCTTCGCCTGTTCCGTCTCCTGGAGCGCGTGCTCGAGTCGGCTCACTTCGTCCCGCATCGGGCGGAGCTGTTCGAGTTCGGCCTGGAGCTGACGAACCGTCAGGCTCGTCGACTCGAGAGCCTCCTGAGCGCTCTCCTGGTCGTTGCGGTTCTCACCCTGGATCGTGGCGAGCTTCGCGCGGAGGGACTCGCCCTGCTTCTCGAGCGTGGTCGCGCTCCGCTGGGACTCGGCGAGCTCGGTCTGCGTATCGGTGAGCTGTTTCTTGAGCTCGTCACGCTCCGTCTCGACGGACGTGAGGCGCTCTTCGACGACCGAGACCCGCGATTGGACTTCTTGACCCGAGGACTTGGCCTGGCCCAGCTCTCGATCCAGGGTGGCAACTTGCGCCTGGAGCTCCTGGACTCGGCTCTCGGAGTTCTGAACGAGACTCAGCTGGTGGCGGGCTTGCGACTCGAGGAACTCGAGGTCGTCCTTGCTCTGCGTGAGCTCCTGACTGGACGACAGGTAGAGGTCCTGGAACCGATCGCGATCGTCGGCCATCTCGGCGAGTGCCGAGCGGACCATCTCCAGCGAAGTCTTGACGTTCTGGAGTTCGATCTGCTCCGCCGTCGGCCCGAGCGGCTTGGGAGGCGAAGAGAAACAGGAAACGCATAGAGTGGCGGGCACGAGCAGTGCGATCCAAGAGCGCATGAGAAAATCTCCGCGGTTCTCGATAGGAATGGAGTGACGCGTCGCGCGGAGCGCAACGGGGGCCGGAATACCGTCCCTCGGAGTATACGATGCCGGTGAACGAACGAACCGACACGCGAGCCATCCCGCGCCCTCGTCGACCAGCGAAGTTCAGATAATGTGGGAGATTCGCCGTGCCACGGTGGATCAGCGCAACTGACGCGTGAGGTCGTCCAATCGCCGAACGACCGAAGCGAGGAGTTGCTCCAGATCTTCGCGAGGAGCCGCGCCCGTCAGCGACCCACTCGCGACCGTCGGGGATCCGGATCGTGGGTCGACCGGGGCCGCGGCGCGCGGGCCCGCCGGAGCGACTCGACGCAACTCGGGCAGGACTGGTCGAAGCTGCTCGGCGATCCGTTCTGCCCCATGCCGATCCTCGGCGAGTCGCGGAGCGTAGATCGCCCAACGCACGTGGCGGCGATCCGGCTCGGCAAAGACCAGGAACCGTCCGCGAACTTGAACCGGAACCTCGTCCTCGAACAGGTCCTCGCGGAGTTCATCCCCGACGGCCCGAAGGATCTCTTGGCGGTCGACGGGTGACAACGCGACGGCTCTGCAACTGTAACCGGCGCTCCCGAGCCCGATCGTTCCCGGCGACTCCAGCTCGCTCGGCAAATCGAGCCGAAGCGTCGCCAGCCCCGTGACGCATTCGTCCTCGTGGATCCATCGACGAAGCCCCGCCTCGAGGTCCCCTCCCGCCAGACGCGAGGAGAGAATGGCCGAGATCCCGATCGTCGGCAGCGGCAACGAGGGGTCGTAGCGCGGCCGGCCCGAGGTTTCGCGCGCCGTGATCTCCGTCTCGTTCACGGCCCCCGACCCGAGGACGGCCCCCCTCACCTCCGTCCCCGGCGTCGGCTCGAATCCGACCGCAGTGTTCTCCCGCACCGGGGTCGGTGGCCGAACCTCGACGGTCTCATGGAGGCTCCCCGGGGCGATCGGCATCTCGCCGGCCGTCGGTGCCACCGTCTCGACGGGAGCCGCCTCGCCGGGGGAGTTCGTCGCACCGGAGGGCCGGGGAACGGATGACTCCGCGATGGAGGAGGCGCTCGCTCGCTCGACTCCCTCGCGGGAACTCCTCGGAGCAACGCGGTCCGCGAGCTCGAGGAGCTGCCCCTCGCTGAGTGGGCGGGAGAACAGGTGAACGCCGTCGAGATCGGGGACCTCGTCGCGCTCGCTGATGACGTAGATCACGATCTTGGGGTCGATCTCACGAAGCCGCGCGACGAAAGCGCGCGCCTCGACGTCGAGACACCGGGCACTGGCGACGACCGCGGCATAGGGGCGTTGCTTGAACCAATCGAGAGCCGCGTAGGCGTGCTTGGCGGGGACCACCGACACGTCTCGACGCGTGAGCACGCGCGCGATCGCCTCCGAGTCCTCGGGACGATCGGTCAACACGAGGACCGGGGCGCGCTGACCCGGCGCTTCCGGTCGGAGCGGCGACAAGAGCTCCCGGATCTCGTCCCGGCTGAGCACGGAACGGATGGGCGCCTCTCGTTCGTCGGATGGTCTCGAGTCCGCCACTCACCGCTCCGGTTCCGCTACCGCGTCCGATGTGCGCTCGTCAGGTCCTTGCTCGCGGGCCGTGATCG
>JAGQRC010000644.1 GCA_020425835.1 Planctomycetota bacterium
CGCCGGCCAGGAGGAGTCCCGACGGGATCACCATGGACGAAGGCACGAGCGGTGAGGTAGGCGACGCAGCGCACGGAAGCTCCAAGAAGAGAGGGGCAGACCGCGGACGTCGAGGTCCAAGGGCATCGTGCCGGAGCCGATGACAGCCGGCAACCCGAGCCGTTCATGACCCGCGGACCCGGACGACATCGGAGTCGCGGTGGCGACCGTGCTGTCGGGATGCGTCGCGGACCAGAGGTCGGATCATCGTTCGACGCTGACGCGAGCTTCGGCGGGACCGGCTCGACATCGACAGAAGCCGCGCCATCGCGGGATCGGAACTACCCACCTTCGGCTCCGCAAGGGGCGAGCTTGTCAGGAACTCGGACACCCTCGATCCGAACCGCACCGACTTGTGACGGGACGCTCCCCGGGTGGCGAACCCCGTTTACCCTGGAGTCTCGGAAGCTGCGTCGAGGGCTCGACGCCTTCCGAGGTTCTCCGACTCCGGAAGGTTCGACATGCGACCGTTTTTCGCCCTGATCGTCCTCGGGTGTCTCGCTTCCTCGGCCCACGCTGATTGGACCTTCGTGCGGGGGGACGCCAACGGCGACGGCGCTGTGGATCTGAGCGATGCGATCCACGGCTTGGCCTACTTGTTCCAGACGGGTCCGATCGTGTGTCGCGATGCGAACGACACGAACGACGACGGCGAGCTCGACCTCGCGGATCCGGTCTTCGCCCTCAACTGGCTGTTCGTCGGGAGTCAGGCGATCGCCGCTCCGTTTCCCGATTGTGGCGAAGACCCCACGTCGGACGGTCTCGACTGCGGAGGACCGCTCGCGTCCTGCCCCGTCGTCGGCGGCGGATCGGCGGCGATCTTCCCGGCGGCGCTCTACGCCTCCGGACAGTATCCGACCGACGTGGCGTGGGGCGATCTGAACGGCGATGGCGTTCTCGATCTGGCCGTTGCGAACAACGACACCCCGGATGTCGGCATCCTCCTCGGTGTCCCGGGCGGGACGTTCACCGAGGTCGTGAACTACCCGACGGGGAACGCGCCACGAAGCGTCGCGATCGGCGATCTCGACGGGGACGGTAGTCTGGACGTCGTCGTCTCGAATCACGACGACGACGAGATCGGCGTGCTCCGCGGATACGGGGACGGGACTTTCGCGCCGGTCGTGTCGTATCCCGCCGGAGATGGTCCACAGTCCCTCGCTCTCGGGGACCTGGACGCCGATGGTGATCTCGACGTCGTCACGTCCTGCTTCTTCGGTGACGAGATTCGCGTGCTCCTGGGGAACGGCGACGGGACACTCACGCCGGGCACTGCGTATTCCGCCGCGACCGATCCCCGATCGATCCTGCTCGCGGATCTCGACGACGACGGAGATCTCGACCTCGTCGCGTCGCTCGGAACCGACACGATCGACATCCGGCTGGGGAGCGGAAACGGTACGTTCGGTCCTGCGGTCTCGCTCCCTGTCCTCAGCGGACTCGGCAAGATCGTGACCGGGGACGTCAACGGCGACGGCGTGCTCGACCTGATCGCCGCCCACTACTGGGAGCCGATCGACGTCTTGCTCGGCAACGGCGATGGAACGTTCACGTTCGCCGCGCCCGTCTCGTGTCCGACGCCATCGGGGAGTTGGGTGGACGTCGGTGACCTCGACGGCGATGGTGATCTCGACGTGGCGATCGCCGACATCTGGGGCGATTTCAACGTATTCCTCGGGAATGGCGACGGAAGCTTCGGGAGCGACCAACACATCGTGGCCGGAACACCGACTTCGGGCTACTTCGTCGACATCGACGCCGACGGCCACCTGGACCTCGTCACGGCGGACGTCGAGTCGGCCGGAGCCGGCGTCGTTCGGGGCAGGGGCGACGGCACTTTCGTGTCGGGCTTCGCCGCCGAAGTCGGGAACGGACCAGACGCAATCGCCGTCGGCGACTTCGACAGTGATGGTCACTTGGACTTCGCCACCGCGGACGACTCGGACGACACGGTCTCCGTGTGGCTCGGGGCCGGAGACGGAACGTTCCTCCCCTCCGCCCTGTTGAGCACCTGGATGAACCCACGGTCGATCGTGGCCGGGGATCTCGACTCCGACGGCGCGATCGATCTCATCGCGGGGAACTACTTCTCCGACTCCGCCTCGGTCTTCCTCGGTAACAACGACGGGACGTTCACCCCCGCCGGTTCCTTCTCGACGGGTCCGCGGCCCGACAACTTGACCCTCGGAGATCTGGATGGAGACGGGGACCTCGATGTCGGCGTCGGGAACTTCTTCGCCGATCAGGTTCGAATCCTGCTCGGCAATGGGAACGGGACATTCACGACCGCCGGGACCGTCGCGACCGCGGACTCGCCGCAAGGCACGGCGTTCGGCGATCTCGACGGAGACGGCAACCTCGATCTGGTCACCGCGAACTACGGCGTCGCCAACAACGTGAGCGTCTACCTCGGCAACGGCGCCGGGGGGTTCGGCCCCGGACTCGTCTACGACGTGGTGGGGACGCCCAACGCGGTCGCGCTCGAGGACTTCGACTCGGACGGCGACCTCGATGTCGCGGTGACGAGTTGGAACAACGGAAGGTGCTACGTCTTGCTCGGGAACGGGGACGGCACCCTCATGGCCGGAACGGCGTACTCGCTGCGGACCTTCCCTGAAGCCATGGATGCCGGTGACGTCGATCTCGACGGCCACCCCGACATCGTCGCGACGAGCAGCCTGGGAACCGTCACCCTGCTCCGCGGAGTCGGCGATGGAACGTTCGCACCTAGCCTCCACTACACGACGGGAAGAAGCCTGCGCTCGGTCGTTCTCGCGGACTTCGATGCGGACGGCGACCTCGACCTCGGGGCGACGAGCGTAAGCTCCGACGAGGCTCGGATCCTGCTCAACCAGACGGTTCCGTAGAGGCCCCTTCTCGCCGAGCGACTTGGGAGCTCGATCGGTCCCGAGAACCGTGGTTCATCGCACCCGGACCCGGACGGCATCGGAGTCGCCGTGGTCGTTCACGACGCGGAGTTCGTGGGGGCCGCGGGCGACTTCGAGCGACAGGAGTTCCGTCGTCGGGAGTCGGTGACCGTCGATGAACCAGTGCGCCTCTTCCTCGGTGTTGTG
>JAGQRC010000645.1 GCA_020425835.1 Planctomycetota bacterium
GGACGGGGTCCGACGAGGATCAACGACGACCCGGTCCGCTTGATGTCGCTCGACGGTGCACGACACGGGCCCTCGACGACACTGACCGCGGTCACCAACAACGTGTGCGGGATCGACCGAGAGACGCCTCCCGCGCGGAACGTGTTGTGGAGCGAGTCCTTTCCCGAGACGAACGGCGTGCCCAACGATCGGGCAGCGTCGGCCGCGCCACGTGCGCAGTCGACGATCGCGCCCAGGATCTCCGGATCGTTGACGTTGCCCCACGCGAAGTTGTCCAGCACGGCGAGCCGGTCGAGCGATCCACCGGAGGCGATCACGTTGCGCACCGCCTCGTCGACCGACTGCGCTCCCATCTGGTACGCATCGATCTCGCCGAGGAGCGGCTGCAGGCCACACCCGACGACGACGGTGTGGGCGTCATCCCGACGCGGCGAGAACGCGCAACCATCGTTCGGCGCGTCGCCTCGTTCGCCGGTCAGAGGGCGCAACACCATGCGGCCCTGGACCTCGTGGTCGTACTGCCGGATCACCGGCTCCTTGCTCGCGATGTTCGGGTGGTCGATGTGAGCCCCGAGGATGTCGGTGATCGTCGCACCCTGGTAGTCGGGTTCGGCGAACGGCACCGGTCGCGGGGGGCGCGCCTCGCGCAGAGTCTTCGGTCGGCCGTCGTGGAGGAACCGCATCGACAGCTCGCCGACCGCGAGATCTCCGTACGACAGACGCAGCACTCCGTCGCCGGTGAACTCGCCCAGGACCGCCGCTTCGACTTCCTCCTCCTCGAGGATCGCGAAGAGCCGATCTCGATGCTCGGGGGGAACGGCGAGGACCATGCGCTCCTGTGCTTCGCTGATCCAGACCTCGCACGGCGAGAGGCCGGCGTACTTCAGCGGAGCGGCCGCGAGGTCGACTCGGGCTCCGGTCTTCTCGCCCATCTCTCCGACGGCGCTCGAGAACCCCCCTGCTCCGCAGTCGGTCACGGCTCGGTACAGATCTTCGTCGCGCGCGCGCATCAGCGCATCGGCCAGCTTCTTCTCCTCGATGGGATTGCCGATCTGCACCGCTCCCGACGAGACCGTCTCCGACTCTTCGGTCAGCTCTCGGGAGGAGAACGTCGCACCGTGGATGCCGTCCCGGCCGGTCCGCCCTCCGATGGCGACGATCAGGTCACCGGGGAGGACCTCCTTGTCCACCTTGTCCCGAGGGATGATCCCGATCGAGCCGCAGAACACGAGCGGGTTCCCGATGTAGCCCGGATGGAAGTAGATCGCGCCGTTGGCGGTCGGGATCCCCATACGGTTGCCGTAGTCCCGCACCCCGGCGACGACGCCGGTCAGGAGGCGGCGGGGATGCAGCGACCCCGTCGGCAGATGATCCGTCGTCGCATCGAGAGGACCGAAGCAGAAGACATCCGTGTTCAGGACCGGGAGCGCCCCGCGACCCGTACCGAGGGTGTCGCGGATCACGCCGCCGATCCCCGTACCGGCCCCACCGTAGGGTTCGAGCGCACTCGGATGGTTGTGCGTCTCGACCTTGATCGTCAAACCCCACTCGTCGTCGATGGCGATCACGCCGGCGTTGTCGACGAACACCGACCAACACCACGGGGCGTCGATAGCCAGCGTGGCCGCGAAGATCGTCTCCTTGAGCAGGTTCTGGATCGTCTCTCCGGCATAGTCGATCGGGCCCGTCAACGTCTTGTGACAACAGTGCTCGGACCAGGTCTGCGCCAGCGACTCCAGCTCGACGTCGGTCGGGTCCCTTCCGAGCTCGACGAAGTGATCTCGAATCGCCTGCATCTCCTCACCCGACAGGGAGAGCCCTCCCTGATCGGACAACTGCACCAGGCTCTCGAAGTCGAGGTCTCGAAGCGGAACCTCCACCCGCTTCGGCGGCGTCGACTCGAACTCGCGAAACGGATCGGGAACGGCTTCGGATTCTCCGGCGAGGAACGCGTGCGTCTCGTCGACGACGGCATTGGAGAGACTCCCGGCGATGGCGTTCAAGACATCGCGGGAGAGCGTGGGCCCCTTGAGTCCCGACGCGATGCGATGCCGTCGCGCGGTTCGAACGCCGCAGTGTCCATCCTGTAGACCCGCGTCGGTCAACGCGTGGAGCACGCTACCGGTCACCGGGTCCATCACCCCGGGCTTGCGCTGCACGAGGATCGACGCCTGGTCGCGAGGTCGATCGGGAAAGGCGATCCCCGGCCGAACGGTTCCGACCCGGGCGGGGTCCCCGACGAGGAAGTCCTCGGCGAATCGCTCGATGGTCTCGCGAGGGGTCCCGACCGGGACGCGGAGGAAGTAGACGTCGTCCCGCCTCGTGTGGAGGTGGCGACGAGCGGCCGCGGTGGTCGCGAGCCGGAGTTCGTCGAGCGCGGCAAGGGTCTCGGAGTCACCGTTGCCTCGAAGACCTTCGCGCTCGGCGACGATCACCGTGTACACGTCCATGGGAGGCTCGCTCATTCCGCTCGGGGGCTCTTCGGATCCGACTCGCGATGTCGTGCGTCCGAGCGCCGATGAGATGGCGCTCGCCACCGCTCTATCGTTCGGGCGTCACCGAACGATCGTCGGGACCCGAGTCCCAGCAGGGTCCCGCAAAGCAGTCGCGGCGGATCTCGGTCGAGACGACGTGGATCGGGGACCGCGAGAGAGCGGGATTGTGCCAGGAGGAGCGGCGATGGGAAGGGAATGCGCACGAGTCGGGAGCGGAGGTCCGTGCCTCTCCGGCGC
Organism: Planctomycetota bacterium; assembly: GCA_020425835.1. The sequence continues at coordinate 2,733 of JAGQRC010000645.1, forward strand.
GGATCGGAGAGCGCCGCCGAGTTCCTCGGCTCCCTCGGGTCGGGACCGATCGACTCGCCGAACGAGTTTCTCCGTGGGCTCGGTAGAGGGCTCGTGAATCCATCGCCCCCCCACTACAATCGCGCGAGCGAAGAGGTGAATCCCCATGAGCGATTTCGCGCCGGTTCCCGGCATGGAGTTCGAGGCTCCCATCGTGGAGCTCGAGAACAAGATCGAAGAGCTGCTCTCGTTCACGCAAACGACGGATGTCGATCTCTCCGGGCAGATCGACGAGTTGCGACGGAAGTGTGACGAGAAGAAACGCGCGATCTATGCCCACCTGACCCCTTGGCAGAAGGTCCAGATCGCTCGGCACCCGAAACGCCCGCTGGTCACCGAT
>JAGQRC010000063.1 GCA_020425835.1 Planctomycetota bacterium
ATCACGCCGAGACGATGCGGGGATTCTCTGTCGATCTCGAGTCCCGAACTCGCGTAGGCCTCGATCGCCGCGACCAACGCGTACTGAGTGAAGAGATCGAGGTTGCGGTACTTCCGCGGGTCGTCGGTCGGAAGGGTGAAGCCCGAGACCTGGCAAGCGAAGTGGGTCTTGAAGTCGGTGTGGTCGAAGCGGTCGATCTCGACGGCGCCGCTCTCACAGCCGACGATCCCTCGCCAGAACGTCTCGACGTCGCAACCGAGCGGCGAGACCACGCCGAGTCCGGTGATCACGACGCGTCGCGTGTTGTTGGTCTTGACCGCGGCTTGGCTCATGGTCTTTCCGTCGGTTCGGGCCTATCGAGGAATCGTGGTCCGCGTGCCTCCCGCACGAGGCGGCTCCGAACACGCAGCGCCACTCGAACGAAGTCTCCAGGGCGGCTTCCCGATGGGGAGCAGCGTCCCGTTGGGGAGCGAGGCGAACGCTCCCCAGCGACCACACTTCCCCGAACGACCTCTTTCTCCCCAGCAACCACGCTCTCTCGAGATGACCGAACGCTCTGGGTGAGTCGAGGGCTAGCCCTCACCCCCCGTGTGGTCGTCGATGTACTTCACCGCATCTCCGACGGTCTTGATGCTCTCGGCATCCTCGTCGGGGATGGTCATCTTGAAACTGTCCTCGAGATTCATCAGCAACTCGACCATGTCGAGGGAGTCCGCACCCAGATCACCGACGAACGACGTCTCCGGCTTGATCTTCTCTTGGTCGACGCCGAGCTTCTCAGCCACGATCGCGATGACCTGCTCCGTTGTTGCGCTCACTTGCTCTGTCCTCCTTCAAACAAGGGCCGGGATTGTAAGGAAACAAGGAAGGGAGTCCAATCCCATCCCCGCCGGCCCCCGCCCGGGTGTGTTCTAGATCGCCATGCCGCCGTCGACCCGGAGAACCTCCCCGGTGACGTAGGCCGCTCCGTCGCTCGCCAGGTACAGGGCCGCCGCAGCGATGTCGTCGCCGGTGCCCAGCCTCCCCAACGGGATCTGGCTCTTGATCTGCTCCTGAGTCTCCTCGGGAAGGTCCCGGGTCATGTCGGTGTCGATCATGCCCGGGGCGATGGCATTGACGGTGATCGAACGAGATGCCAACTCCTTCGCGAGGGACTTCGTGAATCCGATGATCCCCGACTTCGACGCCGCGTAGTTGCTCTGGCCGGCGTTCCCCATCAACCCGATCACGCTCGTCACGTTGATGATCCGACCACTCCTCTGCCGGAGCATGGGTCGAAGAACTGCCTTGGAGCAGAGGAAGCAGCTCCGGAGATTGACGGAGATGACGTCCTCCCAGTCACTCGCCTTCATCTGCATCAGCAGTCGATCCCGGGTGATTCCCGCGTTGTTGACCAGGACATCCACCCCACCGAACTCCTCGAGAACCGCGTCAAAGGTCTCGGCCACGGCGTTCTCGTCAGACGCGTCCACGCTCCAGGCCTTCGCGCGGTCCCCCATGCGCTGGGCCGCCGCCTCCGCCACTTCGAGGTTGCGGGCGAGGATCGCGACTCGGGCACCGCGCTCGACGAACTGCCGGGCGATCGCCTCACCGATCCCCTTGGACCCTCCGGTCACGATCACTCGTCGGTTCTCGAAGTCGAACATGCTTGGCTCCTTCAGCCGATCGATCCCACGAACTCTTCGACGGACTCCTGGTCGAGCAGCGACGTCACCGGCAGAGTGCGATCGACCTGACGAACGAGTCCGGCGATGACCCGACCCGGGCCGACCTCCAAGAACGACGTCACGTCGCGCGCGACCATCGCCGACAAGGTTGGCTCCCAGAGGACCGAGGACTCTATCTGCTCCATGAGTCCGCGGCGAATCACGTCTGGATCCGAGATGGGCTCGCCGTGCACGTTGGGATAGAAGTCCATCCGCGGGCTCACGATACGGACCTCTTGCAATGCGGGGCGCAGTCTCTCGCTCGCGGAAGCCATGAGGGGCGAGTGGTACGCTCCGGCAACCTTGAGGGGCACCACGCGTCGTGCCCCTCGCTCCGGCGCGATCTCCGCGACGCGCTCGAGCGCGGCGAGGTCCCCCGAGACCACGATCTGGTTCTTCGCGTTGATGTTGGCGATCCCGATCGTCCCCGCACTCGAAGCTTCCTCCACGATCGATCGGACCGTCTCGAGATCGCACCCGAGAAGACTGGTCATACCGCTCGGGTTACGATCACATGCTTCCTGCATGTAGGCGCCGCGCGCCACGACGATCCTCAGGGCATCCTCGAAGCTCATCGCGCCGGCGAACACCAAAGCCGAGTACTCTCCCAGCGAGAGACCGGCCGCCGCCTCGACCTCCAGCCCCGCGCCGCCACCCGCGCGACGAATCGCTTCGACCGCCGCCAGAGACACGACGAAGATCGCGGGCTGGCTGATGGCCGTGGAGTTGAGGACCTCTTCCGGACCCTCTGTCGTCAGCGCGAGCAGGTCTCGTCCGAGGAGCTCACTGGCGGCCTCGAACATCGGAAGGACCTCGGGGCATCGCTCGGTCAACCGAGCAGACATACCGACGAACTGAGCCCCCTGACCGGGGAAGAGCACTGCGCGCTTGGACATGAGAGTATCTCCACTACCGCGGTCGTGACGCTGCCCCGTGTCGAAAGCCGATCGAGGACTGCCGGCGACGGCCCTACTGGATCGACTCGACGATATGGTCGTTGACGCGGGCGTCGGCGATGCGCCTTGCCCATCGTACGGCGTTCGCGATCGCGCGAGCGTCGGAGCGGCCGTGACCGATGATCACAATGCCGTCGACCCCCAACAAGGGCGCGCCGCCGTACTCGGCGTAGTCGAATCGAGACATCAGGCCCTTGAACTTGCCTCGCGCCATCTCCCCGAAACCGTTGCTCTCCCCGCCGGCCGCCGAGCCGTCGAACATCTCCCTGAAGGCCCCGGAGATGACCTGCATCAGGAACTCGCAGAGCCCCTCGGACACCTTGAGAACGATGTTGCCCACGAAGCCATCGCAGACGACCACGTCCGCCTTGCCCCCGAAGATGTCGCCCCCTTCGACGTTTCCGACGTAGTTCAGCGACGGCGTCGCGCGGAAGAGATCGGTCGTCTCCTTCGCGAGCTGGTTGCCCTTCTGCTCTTCTTCGCCGACGTTCAGCAACCCGATCCTCGGCTGCTCCACCCCGTAGAGACGAGATGCGAGCTCGCGCGCCATGACCCCGTAGTGAACGAGGTGTTGAGGCTTGCACTGGACGTTCGCGCCGACGTCCATGAGCACGACAGGGCGCTCTCCCCGCGGGAGCGGGACGGCGATCCCCGCCCGACGGACTCCCGGCAGGAGCCCAAGAAGCATCTGTGAGGCGGCGACCATCGCGCCGGTGTTGCCGGCGCTGAAGACCGCATCGCACTCGCCGGCCTTCATCATGGAGACCATGCGTCGGATCGAGGAGTCGGGCTTCTTGCGGAGCGCGTCGACCGGAGTGTCGTGCATCGCCACGACATCTTGGGCGTGCACGATCTCGAAATGCCTCGGATCTCCGCCCTGTCGGGCGATCTCTTCGCGGATCCGCTCCTCACGACCGACCAGGATCAGCTCGTGGTCATCGAAGCGATCCGCCGCCCGGATGGCGCCCTCGACAACATTGGCGGGAGCGTGGTCCCCACCCATCGCGTCGATGGCGATCCTCACCATCGGTCGGTCGTCACCGTGGACCCAGGCCGCGAAACGAACATGTTCAAAGCCCCATCTCGCGAGAAGGCTCGAGGGTGAGCGATCAGAAGTCCTCGACTTGGATCAGTGCGCGGCCGCGATAGTGACCGCAGTTCTCGCAGATCGAATGGGGGAGTCGGGGGTGATTGCAGTTCGGGCACCGCGTCCGAGTGGTCTCGGTCAAGGCGTGATGGGCTCGGCGCTTGAGCTTCCGAGCGCGGGAGACCTTGTGCTGTGGGACGGCCATCTCGGCTCCTGGAGGTCTGGAAGTGGATCATCCGGCTCCCCGCCCCACATTCGGCGACGGGTCCGACCGGACACAAGCCGGGAATGCTAGGGGATTCGTCGAACCCGGTCAACTCCCTCGACGGGGAGCGACGCCGGGTCCGGAACGCTCGGGCTCTCGGCCGGGACGAGTTCCCCGGCAGGCCACTCAGCCCGCGAGCGCGTCACTCGCTCGAGTCCGCATCAGCTCGACGGCTTCGTTCAGCTTCGACGCGTCCTTCCCTCCGGCCTGCGCGAGATCCGGGCGTCCGCCCCCCCCGCCACCGAGGACCTTGGCGCCGTCGCGCGCAATCTCTCCCGCGTGGACTCGGCCCTTCGGTAGATCATCGGAGTGGCCGACGACGAAACGAGTGCCCGAAGCGAGGATGAACACGCGGGGGCCGGACCGGCGCTTTAGGGAGTCCGCGACCCGGAGCATCTCGTCCATCTCGGCACTCTCGAAGATCGCGGTCACCAGTTCGGCCCCCCCGACCTCCGCAGACTCGCCGACGCGGCCGAGGTCCTGGAGGAGATCCCGATCGCCGCCACCCTTCTTCTTGCCGGACCGAAGTTCCTTGTTCTCCGCGAGCAGGGATTCGAGCCGCTCGACCACCTCGTCGCGCGAGGCCTTGAGCAGCGTGGAGACGCGGCGGAGCGTCTCGCGATCCTCGCGGCTGCGCTCGAGCGCGCCGAGACCGGTCACCGCCTCGACCCGTCGAACACCCGCGGAGACTGATCCCTCGAGGACGATCTGGAAGCCGCCGATCTCGCCCGTGCGATGAACGTGGGCTCCGCCACAGAGCTCCGTCGAGAAACCGGGGACCTGTACGACTCGGACGCGATCGCCGTACTTCTCACCGAAGAACGCCATCGCCCCCGCGGCAATCGCTTCCTCACGGTCCTGCTCGCGAATGTCCACCTCGACATCCCGCAGGATCTCCGACTGCACGATCTCTTCGATCCGTTCGATCTCCTCGCCGCCGATGCGCTCGAAGTGGCTGAGGTCGAATCGGAGCCGATCCGGCGCCACCAGGGAGCCCTTCTGCTGGACGTGGGCTCCGAGCACGGAACGAAGCGCGGCGTGGAGCAAGTGCGTCGCGGTGTGGTTGCGTTGGATCGCCGCTCGCCGTTCGTCGTCGACGCGCGCCGAGACCGACCCACCCTCGACGATGCGAGTGAAGTCCCCGTCCTCGAGCTTGCCCCGATGGATGAACACGCCTTCGGCGCTCTTCTGGGTGTCGGTCACTCGGATCGTGAAACCCGCCCCACGAATCTCGCCGCAGTCCCCGACCTGCCCGCCGCCCTCGGCGTAGAACGGAGTGCTGGTCAGCACGAGTCGCAGATCGGACGCATCACCGTCGACGGCGAGAACCGAGCCCTCGCCGGTCAGCACGTCATAGCCGGTGAAGGTCGTCGGCGGCAATCCGGCATAGGGATCCTCACCCGCGCCTCCGTGCCCGACCTTCGCCGCGCGATCCTCCTGCGCCTTTCGCCGCTGCTCCTCCATGAGTTGGTCGAATCGCTCGCGGTCGACGCCGAGTTCGAGCTCGCGTGCCATCTGCTCGGTCAGATCGATCGGGAAGCCGCAGGTATCGTGGAGGAAGAACGCCGCGTCACCCGGGAACGTCCTCGCCCCGGACGCACGCAGAGCCTCGACCTCCTCGTCGAATCGGGTCATGCCGGAGCGCAGGGTCCGGCCGAAGGACTCCTCCTCACTGTGGATCAGCTTCCGGATGACCTCTCGGTTCGACCTCAGTTCGGGGAAGGCGTCCCCCATCTCTCGGATCAGCGGATCGACCAACTCGTGGATGAACGGTCGCTCCATGCCGAGCTTGTAGCCGTATCGTGCGGCGCGACGGAGAATGCGACGCAGCACGAATCCGCGATTCTCGTTGGAAGGGAACGCGCCGTCGGCAATCGCGAAGGAGAGACTCCGGAGGTGATCGGCGATCACGCGATGGGGCGTGCCCTCGGGCCCCGGTGAGGTCGGCCTACCCGTGATCTGGGCCACCTCCTCCGCCAATCCGGCGAGGAGGTCGGTCTCGAAGACCGAGTTCTTGCCCTGCAGGATCTGGGCAATGCGCTCGAGACCCATACCGGTGTCGATACTCGGTCGCGGTAGTGGGGTCTTGGATCCATCCGCGTGCTGCTCGAACTGCATGAACACGAGGTTCCAGAACTCCAGCCACCGATCGCAGTCGCAGACGCCGAGCGCGCAGCTGGGGCCGCACGAGAACTCCACCCCTCGGTCGATGTGGATCTCGGAGCAGGGCCCGCAAGGCCCGACGTCCCCCATCGACCAGTAGTTGTCCTTCTCGCCGAGTCCGACGATCCGATCGTTCGAGACCCCGACACGATCTCGCCAGATCGCCCGCGCCTCATCATCCTCGTGGAACACGGTGATCCAGAGGTGGGTCGAATCGAGGCCCAGCCGACCGGTGACGAACTCCCACGCCCAGACGCAGGCCTCCTCCTTGAAGTAGTCCCCGAAGGAGAAGTTCCCGAGCATCTCGAAGAAGGTCAGATGTCGCGCGGTGTACCCGACGTTCTCGAGATCGTTGTGCTTGCCGCCGGCGCGAATGCACTTCTGCGTCGACGCCGCGCGGGTGTAGTCCCGACGCTCGGCGCCGGTGAAGAGCGCCTTGAACTGGTTCATGCCCGCGTTGGCGAACAGCAGCGTCGGGTCGTCGTGGGGGACGACCGGGCTCGACGGGACGATCTCGTGCGACTTGGAGCGGAAGAACTCGAGGAACTCCCGGCGGATCTGGGCGGCGCGCATCGGCTTGTTGGCTCTCTCCGACGAATTCGATCTCTGGCGGTGTCTCCCGATCGGGGATCAACCGATCTGGAGCATGGACTGGTAGCGCCGGTAACGCTTCTCGGACTCCGCCCACTCGAGGCGAGCGACACGGTCGACGCCGAACCCCTCGCAGCAGAACGAGGCCTGCACGGTGCCCCAAGCCACGGCTCGCTTGAAGGTCTCCACGTCCGTCCGGTTCTCACGCGCCAAGTGCCCCATCAAGCCGCCCGCGAAGCTGTCCCCCGCACCAGTGGGATCGACGACATCGCCGAGCGGGAGCGCGGGCAGGTTGATCTCCTCACCACCGCGGAAGATCAGACAACCATGCTCACCCTTCTTGATGACGAGGATCGCGAGGTCGTACCGATCGACGATCTTCCGTCCGGCCTGGACCAGGTTGCGGCAGTCGGACAGCAGAAACGCCTCTTGATCGTTGAGCACGAGCCCGTCGATACGTCGCAGCAGCTCCTCGAGGTCCCCGTGAGCGATTCGGATCCACAGGTCCATGGTATCGGCCATCACGAACGGCTTGCCGCTCATCTGATCGAGCACCGAGGCCTGAGTCGACGGCGCCCCGTTGGCGAGGAAGACGAAGCTGGCGTCGCGATAGTCCTCCGGCAGCTTCGGCTGGAACGACTCGAAGACGTTGAGATCCACCGACAGCGTCTCTCGCTGATTCATGTCGTCGAAGTACTCACCCGACCAGCGAAAGCTCTCCCCGTTCGCGACCGTCTCCAGCCCTGCGAGATCGACGCCGCGATCGGACAGGAGCTGTCGGTACTTGTCGGGAAAATCGCCTCCCACCACGCCGACCAACCGAGTGGGCGCGAAAAAACGTGACGCGAGGACGAAGTGGACGGCAGAACCTCCCAGTGCGTCGTGAACCTCGCCGTGCGGCGTCTTGATACTGTCGATGGCAACCGACCCCACGACGACGAGCGACATCTTCGAGTCTCCTCTGATCTGGCAATCCCGCGGGAGTGGCGCGGGACTTCGGTGGGCTCCGACCGGGCGCCTTCGGAAGGACCGAACCGAGCCCCCAGCACTCGAAACGAACGAGGGCGGAAAATATAGCAAGAAGGCCGGGGCGCCGATAGGGACCCCACGTTGACACGACGGAGGGTGTGGAGAGAATGCCGCGATCGTCGGTTCGGCACCTGGGCTCTGGTTGGACCGTTCGACGGTATCTTCTCTTCAGGCGCCGCGACACCCGACACCCGCTGCGGCCGACGCGTGGGATGAGTCCGGGCCGCAGCAAGAGCGGAGACGAACCCCGTGATCCACCGGCCGGTGCGAATCCTCGTCGTGGAGAGTGACCCGGACGCGTTCGAGTCGCTCGAGCCGATCTTGGATGAACTCTCCGAGTTCGAGTACGAGTTCAGCTGGATTCGCTACGACGTCGAAGCCGTGGAACGCCTCCGTCGCTCGCAGTTCGACATCTGTGTCGTCTCCGGGTCCGCGGAGAGCCCTCGTGCTGTCGACATTGCTCGGCACGCCCATCGCAACGGGACCCCGATTCCCGTGATCTCCCTCTGTCGCGAAGACGAGCCGGTCTCCGCGGATCGATTCGATTCCGGCGACGAGCCCACTGGATCCGACGAGTGGGATGCGGTGCGGCTGCTCGACCGCCGGGATCTCGATGCCCGAGGACTCGAGAAGGCCGTGCGCGGGGCGCTGAGTTACGCCGCCCAGCTCGAAGCGCGTCGTGAGGCGCAGCAGCGCTATCGCCGCGGCGTTCCGGTCGACGAAGACGGTGTCTGGGACTGGGACCTCGAGTCCGGAATCGTCTACTACTCCGATCGCTGGAAGCAGCAACTCGGCTACACGAGTCGGGAGATCGGTGACTCCATCGACGAGTGGCGGTCTCGCATCCATCCGGATGACCGCGGAGACCACATCTCGCGTATCGAGGCGCACCGCAGCGGCAACGCTTCGCTCTTCCGGCACGAGCACCGCATGCGACATCGGGATGGCTCGTACCGTTGGATGCTCAGCCGCGGTACGGTGGTGGTCTCCGAGGACGGCCGTAGCCTCCGCATGCGGGGAACCCAGCGGGACATCACCGAACGGAAGAAGGCAGACAAGCCGTCTCCGCAGCAGGACGAAGACCACGCGGAGCGCGTGCGCAAGCTCGAGGCGATCGGACGCCTCGCCGGCGGTATCGCCCACGACTTCAACAATCTCCTTCTCGTCATGAGCGGCTACACGAACCTCTTGTCGGAGAAGACGGGCGAGGACTGGGAGTACCGTGAGGAGCTCCTCGAGATCCAGAAGGCGGCACAGCAGGCCCTCCTGCTGACCAAGCCGCTCCTCGCGTTCAGCCGCAAGGACTCCGACGAGCTCGAGACCCTCGACCTCGGGCTCGTGCTGAACGAGATGAGCTCCATCCTCCAGTCCATCGTCGGACAGCGCATCGAACTCGAGATCGAGAAGGCCGAGTGCTCACTGCCGCTGCGAGCGACTCCCGGGCAACTTGCACAGATCCTGATGAACCTGGCCACCAACGCCCGCGATGCGATGTCCGGCTCGGGGCTGCTCACGATCGATGCGCGCTCCGTCTCCGGGAGAGCGGGCCGAGAGATCCGCCTCCGCGTCACGGACGATGGTGTCGGGATGGACGAGGAAACGCAGAAGCAACTCTTCGAGCCGTTCTTCACCACTCGCAAGAGCGGACACGGGCTCGGGCTGTCGACGGTGAGCCACATCGTCGAACGATGCGGCGGCCGGATCCAGGTCCGTTCCCAACCCGGTGAAGGCACCTGCTTCGAGATCTACTTCCCACAGGCCGAGACCCATGAACGCGTGGACGAGTCCGCGAGGTCCTTGAAGGAGCGGCAGATCCGGGCGAGGAAAGCGATCGAGTTCCCGGCGAGCGGAGCGTCCGCGCGGGCCAGCTCGGTGGGTGGTCACGCCCCCCACTCGATCGAGTCGTTCGAGCCGACGGGTGCACCGCCGGCGCCGAAACGTATTCTTCTCGTCGAGGACAACGAGAACGTCCGAGTCTTGGTCCACCGGATCCTGGACGCCTACGACTTCGAGGTCATCGTCGCCCGCGACGCTCAGGAAGCGCTCGATCTCGCGCAGAGCTTCGATCGTTTCGATCTCCTCCTGACCGATGTGATCATGCCCAAGATCGACGGAAACCAGCTCGCGGAGCGGTTGCGCGAGAGCCGTCCGACCCTGCGAGTCCTGTTCATGTCGGGTTATCCGGGGGACCGGCTCGGAACGAGGGACTTCGAAGTGGGCCGGACCGAGTTCATCCCGAAGCCGTTCGAACCCGAAGTGCTCCTGGCCAAGATCCACGACCTACTCGACATGGATTGAGACACGAGCGGGACGCTCAGTCCTCGTCCGGACGAACCGAGGCGCCGAGTTCCTCGGTCACCTTACGGACGCGGACCTCGGCCTTCTCCAACCGTTCGTAGCAGAACTTGATCAGAGCCGAAGCGCGCTCGACGCAATCCGCGAGATCATCGACGTCCAGAGCGCGATCCCGCTCGATACGCTCGAGGATCTGGTCCATCTCGGCACGCGCCTGACCGAAGCTCTCGGCGACGCTCTCGCCACTCGGCGCGTTCGACGGTTCGCTCAATCTCGATCCCCCTTCTTCGATTCTCCTCGAGCCGGGCTCCCGATCTCGTCGGGTCATCCTCCGGCAGGCGACGCCGGAAAGCAACCGCAGCGAGACCGCGCGAGGGGTACTCGTGTGCTGACACAGAAGTCCGTGGAGTGAAACGGCGAGGAATCGGCGGCTCTGGTGCGGCGCAGCGACGCAAGTCGG
>JAGQRC010000646.1 GCA_020425835.1 Planctomycetota bacterium
CCTCACATGGCTCATGGCGTGTGCGACGGCGTGCTCGAACGGGGCGATGTCGTGGCGCACGCGCGAGAGCATCAGCCCCCCTTGCATGATCGTGAGACAGAAGTCGGCGAGTGCGATCGCATCGGTGTCCGCGGGAAGCGTGCCGTCCTCCGCGAGCTTCGCGAAGAGCGCCTCGAGGTGCCCCCTCGCCCGGCCGAAGCCGTCGGCGATGAGCGCGCGGATCGGCTCCTGTTCGGGGAGCAAGCCCGAAGCGATGGTCGCCATCGGACAGAACCGGGCGCATCCGGTGTCGCGTTGATAGCCGAGGAAGTCATCGAACCACCCCTCGAGATCATCGATCGACTCGAGGGGTCGAGTCCCGGGAAGGCCTCCGGAGACGAGTTTCGCTTGGAAGTCCTCCACCACGGCTTGGATCAGACCGTCCTTGCTACCGAAGTAGTGATAGAACTGGCTTTTCCCCGTCTCCGATCGTGTGAGGATCTCGTCGACACTCGTCGCCGAGACTCCACGATCGTGGAACAGCTCGAACGCGGCGTCGAGCAGCCGGCGTCGCGCGCTCTCCGTGGGTCGGGAGGGCGCGCGCTTCGTCGACCTCCGGGTTCGCTTCTTCTTCTGGGTCTTCGATCGCGACATGACGGTCCGGTGGGAGGTCCTTCCGAGTGATCCGCCGATTCTACGCGATCGAACCCAGGAGCAGGCGATCGGGTTGGGGGTGCCCGTCGTCGAGGTCGTCTCGCTCCGACCGCGCTCCCGGACAAGACGCTTGACCGGCGTCCGCCCGAGTGTACCATTCGGTCCAATCAAATGTACCGATCGGTACACCCTCTTTCCGGAAAGCGAACGCGATGTCCGACCCGACCTGTTTCGCCCCCAGTTTCCAGATCCACAACCTCTTCGCCGCCGCCACGACCCACGGACTGACTCCCGCGATGTGGGCGGAGCGGATCCAATCGAAGGTGAACCACCCGACCTGGATCCTCGCGCACCTCAATGGGATCCGACGCGGGATCGCGAGGAACCTCGGTGCTACCGTCACCGAGAGCGACGCTCCGGCGCCGGACTTCGGGGATCCCTGCCTCGCCGCGGACCAGTACCCCACGCCCGCCGCGCTGCTCTCCGAGTTCTCCGAGTTGGGGACGACCATCGCCACGCGACTCCGGGAGATCGATGCTTCGATCCTGCAGAGGACCTTCGAGCCGACCTTCCCCGACGGGCAGGATCGATCGATCGGCGACGCGCTGAGCTTCCTCATCGCGCACGAAGCGTTGCACCTCGGACAACTCAGCGCGATCCGCCGACTGCACGATCTGCCCGGCATGGCGGAGGTCGCGCTCGAGATGATGCGGGGTTGATGTCCGGGATCGTCCGCTCGCGAATCGAGGTCACGCTCCCCCCGGTGCAGTGAGCGAGCGCGCCTCGTTCGCGGACCGCGACGACCATGGATTCACGCCGCGGGGTCTTCGCCGTCGTTGTCTCGCAGCCCGTCGAGGAGCTCACTCGTGGCGAGCACCCGGAACGAGCTCTTCAACGGGCTGCTCGCTCGTGGGTGACACGCGGGACATCGACGACGACTCTGACCGTGTGGCAGCGGCGCCAAGAGTCACGGGGCCATCATCAGCGAGCGAGTTCGAAACGCACCAGCTCGTCGACGTCCGCTCCCTCGCGCAGCGGACCCGCCTCGAGCCGCTCGCGAAAATCCGAGAAACCGTCGACCGGCAGCCGACCCTCGTTGTCGACGAGATCGACGCCGCGGCTCTCCCCCATCTCACCGCCGAGCGCGGCACCGAAGTCATCCGCGCGCGGCTCGCCGAAGACCACCCAGGCGGAACCGGGCTTCGGGCGGTTCGCCGACACCGATCGCGGCGCGAAAACGCTCGGAGCCCGCTCGAACAACGGGTGGAGGTGTCCCAACAGAGTTCGCCAGACGTCGAGCTGTGGTCCGAGAGGAAGCGTGCGATCGATGGGGACGCGAATCCGCTGGTGGCCGGGCTCCGGTTGGTCGAGGTGAGGGCGTAGAACGCGCAGACGCCACAACGCGCGAACGAACAGGTCGACCGGATCGAAACGGAACAGGCGCTCGACCCACGGAAGCACGACGGACACCGCCTCGGTCACGGGCTCCCCCTCCCCCGTGAGATCTTCCGCGTCACGCACCCGTGCGAAGAACGCGTCGTTGTCCGGCTCCCTCTGGAGCGCATCGAACAAGCCCTCGATCCCGGACCAGACGTCGTCGAGAGCGGCAAAGCGCCCTTCGCCGTTGACGGGCCGCCGGTCCGGCACCAACACTGCGAACGGGAACTCGCGTGTTCCGCTCGCGTCGTTCGACGGCGCCATCACCGAGAGCGCCCCGCCGAGCTCGCGGGGACCGGCGTAGTAGACGCGTCGCGCTTCTCTTCCGGGAGGCAACAGCGATCGGTGACTCGCGTGGTCGAATCCCCGGTCCATCCAGTCGCGGAAGCGGAGCGGCAGTCCATCGTGACAGTTGTGGCGCAGGTACTCCTTGGAGATCGGGAGCTTGCCGTAGACGGAGATCATCGGGGTCTCGGGTTCTCACTCTTGGTGCCCATCTCATCGAGGAGGCGACGAGTGATCACCGGCTGTGCCGGAAGCAGCTTCTTCGTGAAATCGAACTCGTAGCGGATCGAGTAGTCCGCCTCGGTCGTCGCCCCCGCCGGCTTCAACGAGCTGTCCTGCTGGACGACGACGGTCTGGTCGAGCTCTCCGTCTCGGTGACTGCCGATCGGATCGGTCGCGTAGGCGTAGAGGAACCGCGGGAACGCGAGCCAGCTCTTCCACTTGTTGGGATGGAGATCCGGCTCCGGCCAGGTCAACGGGTGGGGCGCCTGGGTCCCCGTGAACTCGAAGCGGACGGTCGGATGGTCGGCGAAGTCCCACTCGAGCTTCTGCGCCTGCCAACCGCCGACCGCGCTCGCATCCAAGAGCGTCGGCCCCACCGTACCGTCGATCTCGATCTTCACCGTCGTGTAGACCTTGTTGAGGTGACGTTCGAAGTTGCCGCCAGCGTCGGGCGTCAGTCGGAACTCCACGGTCTGATCGGTCTCGCCCGCCTTCGTGAACTCGCCGAACGAGACCAAGCGCTTCAGGA
>JAGQRC010000647.1 GCA_020425835.1 Planctomycetota bacterium
CATCGAGAACGTTGACGAGGCAGTACTCGTAGATTCCCGGCCTGACCCCGGTGTCGGTGAACGTGCTGGCCGTCCCCGGCAGCGATGTGAGCTCCACTCCGTTCCGGAGCACGATGATGCTGTCGCCGACCTGCGAGTTGGACCAGTTCAAACTCACGACGTCACCGCCGCTCAGCGAGCAGTTGAGACCGAAGGGAGCGAGCGGCACCAACACGGAGCAGTCGATCGTCAACGTCTGGCTGAACGATCCGACCTCGCCACGGATCTGGTAGGCGTAGTAGCCCGGCGGGAGGCCGACGTCCTCGTAGGAGGTCGCCGCGCCCGCGAGGGTCGCGATCGCGAAGCCGTTGCGGAAGACGGTGATCGAGTCGTAGAGCTCGCCCGCGGTCCACGCCAGGGAGACCGAGCTGCCGGATCCGACGCACTCGAAGTCCGAGAACGGCGCGAGCACCTGGATCGTGCAGGATACCGGGGCGGTGGTCCCGCCGCCGAGACTCGCCGTGACCTCGTAGGTGTGGACGCCGATGCCGGCGCCCGTATCGGAGTACGCGTCGACGAATCCGGGAACGGTGGCGATGGCCACCCCGTCTCTCAGGATCGTGATCGACTCGTAGATCTCGCCGTTGGTCCAGCTGATCTGCACGTTCCCGCCGAGCGCCGTGCAGGTAATGTCCGTGAGGTCCACGGGAACCAGCAGCTGACAACATGCCGGTGAGCTGACATCCCCGCCGATCGTCCCCGCCACACAGATGGTGTGCACACCCGTGGCGAGATCCGGAATCGTGGTTCCCACGGCCCCACCCGGAAGCGTCTCGAGGAGTGTGCCGTCCAATGAGACCTCGACCGTGTCGTAGGGCGCCCCATTGGTCCACGCCACCGTCGCCGCCCCGTCGATCGCCGAACAGCTCAGCCCGAACGGCGCGCCGGGATCGATCACTTCACAGGTCGCCGCCGCGCTCACCGCGGAGGGGCCGGTGCCGACGATCGAGTAGAGGTAGCTCCCCGGAATCACCGTGTCGATGAACGAAGTCGCGGTTCCCGGGAGGAAGGCGAGGAGAGCTCCGTTGCGGAGGATCTCGATCTGGTCGTAGGCGGCGCCGTTCGTCCAGGTGAGCGTGACCATCCCTCCCGCAGCCGAGCAGGCCGCGTCGGACGGCGGAGCGAGGACGTCGATGGCGCACGACACGGGGCTCGTCACGCTCGGACCGTCGACGGCGGTCAGCTCGTAGGTGTGGGATCCGTAAGCGACGCCCGCGTCGAGATAGGAGTGCGACGATCCCGGCAGAGTGACGAGCAGAACGCCGTCGCGACGGAGTTCGACCGCCGCGTAGATCTGGCCGTTGGTCCAGCTCAGGAAGACGTCCGCGTCATCCGCGCTGCAGACGAAGGCGATGATCGGGATCAGCACTTCGATCGAGCAGCCGACCGGCTCCGACGACGCCGCCCCGAACTCGCCGAGCACGACGTATTCATAGCCTCCCGCTGCGAGCCCGGCGTCGACGTATCCCGTCTCCGTGCCCGGCAACGTCGCGACGAGGGTCTCGTTGCGCCAGACCGAGATGGAGTCGTAGGTGATCGGCGTCGTCCAGCTCAACGAGACCGTGTCTCCCTCGGCGGTGCAGACCAGATCCCCGACCGGCGGCACGACATCGACGACGCAGTGGACCCCCGTCGCCGTCCCGCCTCCGGTCACCCCCGACACCGAGTACTCATGGCTTCCCGGAGTCACGCCGAGATCGGTGAAGGTCGTCGCCTCTCCGAGCAACGTCACGATGATCTGGCCATCACGACGGATCAGGATCTCGTCGTAGACCTGCCCGGCGGTCCACTCCAGCGTCACCGCTTCGCCATCGACCGAGCAGTCGAGGGTGACGATCGGCAGCGGCACATCGAGCACGCAGCAGGTTTCGGTGCTTCCGTCCGTCCCGCTGAAGCCGGTCAGGCAGTAGAGGTACGAGCCCGGCGACAGACCGGGATCGAGGTAGCTCACCGCCGTACCGGGCAGCGTGGCGATCAACACGCCATCGCGACGCACCTCGATCGAGGTGTAGGTCTGGCCGTCCGACCAACTGAGCAGGCCGGCTTTCTCGTCGCTCGCGCAAGCGAAGTCGGTGGGCGGCAGCACGATAATGCTGATCGAGCAGGTGACGCCGAGCGAGGTGTGCCCGTCGAGCGAGCCGCGAATCGTGTAGTGGTGGAGCCCCGCCGGCGCCCCGGAGTCCAGGTAGCTGGACTCACCCCCCGAGAGGGTCGCGATCACCACGTCATCCCGAAGGATCTCGATCTGGTCGTAGCCTTGCGGGTTGTCCCAATCGAGCGTGATCTCCGTCCCGTTCGAGGTGCAGGAGAATCCATTGGGAGCGAGGAGGGACTCGCCGAAGAACACGAACGCCTGACCGGCCAACGTCCGCCCTCCGGGCGACGCACAGATGGCGGTGATCCCGAAGTCCTGTCCACCGTCTCCATCGACATCCCCCAGCCCGGCGACACAGGTCCCGGACTGATCGCCGGCCGCGATCCCGGTGTAGTGGCGCCCGAGGGTGCTGTAGTCGGTCCCGGTGATCAGCGCGGGCAAGGACGCGGAACCGAAGACGAGGTACGCCGCGCCCGCGTTGTTCGAGCCGCCGGGGTTGGCTCCGTCCGAACCGATGATCAGGTCGCTCTGTCCGTCGCCGTTGACATCGCCGAGACCGGCGGCCGACAGACCGAGCCGGTCGCCTCCGACGAGACCTCGGAACACGACTCCGGCCGTCCCCAGAGCGGACAGCTCGAGGAGCGCCGGTGGAGTGGCGCTGCCGTAGACCAAGTACGCCTCACCGACGTCCGACATCCCTCCGCGGTTCGCTTCCTGCGCCCCGATCAGCAGATCGTCGAGTCCGTCGCCGTTGATGTCGCGCGCGCCCGCGACACAACTCCCCGCGTGATCCCCCGACTGGATGCCGTGGATCTCGAAGCTCGCCACACCCGAAGCCGGGAGCGCTCCGAGGTCCACCGCATTGGGCAGCCCGGTCTGACCCAGGATGACGTAGACCGAGCCGGAGGAGCTCCCGTGCGGGTCGGCATGCATGGCGCCGATGGCGAGATCGGCGTGGCCGTCGCCGTCG
>JAGQRC010000648.1 GCA_020425835.1 Planctomycetota bacterium
GTCGAAGGTCGCGACTTCGTAGATCATCCCGGCGTCGGTCACCAGGTAGACCACCGGGAGCCCGCGTGAGCCCGTCGGGTGGTTCAGCATCGCCGTGACGTGTCCGGCGATCGGATCCAGCGCGAACGCCGTGATCGGTGTGCCGGTCAGATCGATGGTGGCGATGTGCGTCGTGGTCGTCGTCGCGGACCGGAAGGACGCCGGAAGGTCGACGAAGCCGTCGACTCCTCCGCGGCTCGCGACCGCGCTCTCGTTCCCGAGCGGGGCGGGGGAGTCGATCGCGGCGAACCCGAAGGTCTCCAGCCCATCGATGTCGATCACGTGGACCGTGTCGTCGAAGCGGTCGGCGACGACGTAGCCTCCGGTCAGGTTGGGGTGATGGCTCAAGTCTCCGGGCTGCGCGACGGCCGTGAAGTCGGTCACGAACGTGGACGCCAGACCGTCGGTGTCGGTCGTCGTGAGCCCGGCTCCCGGTGCGAAGTCGATCGTCCAGAGCAGCGTGTTCGGACTCGAGGTGGGATCGACGACGGTCACTCCGCGCGTCGCACCTCCGAGCGCGCTTCCCGGTCCGTCGATCGTCGCCCCGGGCGACAAGGTCGTGGGGTCGACGTAGGTCGCCTGATCGAGCGATCCGTCGAGGACCAGCAGTTGACCGACGTCCGGCACGAAAGTGATCGCCACCGGATCGCTGGAGGGCAGCGGTGCCGATTCGAGAACCGTACCCGGCTCCGGAAGCGGCACGAAGACCTCCACCGGCGATGGGGCGCTCGCCGCGCCCGAGGGGTCGATCGCTCGGAGCTCGAAGCGGTGGTAGCCATAGCCGACCGGCACGACCTGCGCCCCCGTCGTCGTGCCGATCGGGAACGCCACCGGCGCGAGCGACAGGCCGTCGAGCGCGATCGACAACGAGCTCGCCGAGGGCGAGACCTCCCAGGTCAGTTCGACGAGGCGGTCCCCGACGATCTCCGCGGAGAGCGACTCCGGCATCGGCACCGAGCCGATGATCTCGAAGACGGCGGTCGTCGGTAGGCTGCGCACGCCCATCGCATCGATTGCGCGAAGATCGACGGTGTGCACGCCCGCCGAGAGCCCCACGAACGCGACCAGCGTCGTGGGTCCCCCGAGGATCGGCGCTCCATCATCGAGCCGGGTCTCGGTCAGGGATGTGCCGGCGGGATTGATCCAGGTGACCTCGACATCGGATCCGACGACGGCGACGGACACCGAATCCGAGTCGATCGGCTCGCCCGTGCCGACGGGGGGATCGAAGGTCGCCCGGCAGATCCCACCACGCCGGATGGACTCCCCCTTCTGACCGATCAACGCTACCACGAGATCGTCGCCGACCTCGAAAGGGTTCGGCGTCGTCACCGAGAGTGTCGGTCCGAGCTGAGTGGAGAACGGCGCGCCGTCGACGATGAACGTCGTGCTGTCGGCGAAGCCGAACGGCGCGTCCACCGAGCCGATCGTGGTGGTCGTCGCTCCGGCCTTGTTCGTCCAGGAAGTGCGGGGATCGATCGACACGATGCTGTCGATATCGCCGTCCGATGGGGCGATCCCGTTGGCGCTGGCGTACCGGTAGATCTGCGGGGGCACGTTGCACTCGGTCGGCCCCCCCGGATAGTCCAACCGGAAGAGGGCGAGGTCGGCGGCCGCCATCGCAACGCTGTTGCGGGTCACCGAGTACAGGCCGACTCGACATTGTCCGATCTTGTCGGCGTGGGCGATGTCGATCGACAGCGCGTCGATGTCATCGAGGGCGCCCAGTCCCAGGTCGACCGCCGGCTTGAACAAGGTGATCGTTCCGGCGGGGTCGAGTTGCAGGATGTCGGCGGGACCGAACGAGCCGACGTTGTGGTCGATCGAGAAGTAGATGTCGCGATCGGCGTAGCTCGGCGGATGGTGGTCGAACGCCGCGACGTTGCTCAGCGTCGTCGGCGCGCTGCCGCTCGGCGTTCCGTGAGAACCGTGCAGACCGAGCAGAGCGGACGGCAGCTCCTCGAATCGCTTCTTGACGCCGGGTGCCGTGTTGTCGTCGACCGACTTGCTGTTGACGGAGTTCGTGTTCGGTAGGGAGGGAACGTTGGGGACCCAGAACAGGTCCGCTTCGCAGTCGTCCCAGGGCTCGACGAACAGATCGCTCCCGGGTGCGCCTCCGGTGGATCCGGTCACCGGCTCGCGGCTGACCGAGAAGTGGAGATCGCCGTGGGGGACCTCGAGGTCGATCGCTCCGTACCCGTAGCTCATCGCGTCGACCAGCGCTCCGGGGATCTGGCTGTTGATCGCGTTCGCGAGCCGGTTGCTCGCCGGCACGGCCAGCTGCGTCGTCGGGTCGAACGAGAAGATCGTGTTGGGGTCGAGGCCCTGCAACTCGGGATTGTTCGCGAATCCCGTGCTCCGGAGGATGAACGAGTACTGGAGATCGCTCTGCGCGCCGAGGGGAACGGACGGGAGCCACGCGAGCAGCAGAGCGACGATCGACATGGGACGGGCGACGCAGGGGGATGTGCGGGGCGCGAGCATGGCATCCTCTCGAGACGGATGAGCCTGCTCCGAGGGCCACTTCTCCCGGTGTCCGAGATCCAGGCACGGACAGGGACAGTGGACCGAGCGAACGACGAGGTCACCGGGCGGATCGTTCGAAGCGCGAGGATCCGGTGCCCGATCGTCGCGAGGTGGAGGCCCGCACGGACGATCGGGTTGTGATGGTGCCACCGACGATGTTGGTCTTGGAGCGAGCCCAGGGAGTTTCGACGATCGGCCGAGCCGGAGCCTCCAGGCCCGGCCGTCTCGCAGTCGCGGAACGCGAACCGTGTTCCCGTCGCACGACGTTGCGCGCGATGTTACCGGAGTGCGGCGCGGGGGTCACGCACGGACGTCGCTGCGCGGGGCTCCGTCGTCTCAGTCGAGGCTACGAACGAAGTCGCCGATCGACCGGACGAGCCCACTGACGTCCAGCCCCTGGGTGCGATAGACCGCCTCCGCGGAGCCGGAGGGACAGTAGTCTTCGACCCCGAGTCGGAGGTGGGGGCGCGCGACGCCCTGAGCGAAGAGCGTCTGGGCGACGTGCGCTCCGAGCCCCGTGGCGACCGTGTGGTCCTCG
>JAGQRC010000649.1 GCA_020425835.1 Planctomycetota bacterium
CAAGCACGTCGCGATGATCAACATGGACATGATCTCGCGCAACGGGCCCTTCGACATGAAGATCGGGAAGATGGACCAATTCGAGGGGTTGAACCGAATCGTCTACGGCGTGGCCGAGCACCTGAAGGTGGTGCTCGATCCGAGCGGTATGGAGCAGTACCTCCGGCGATCGGACCAGGCCGCGTTCATCGACGCCGGGGTGCCGGCGGTCTTCCTCTACGGCGGGGACCACCCGCAGTACCACACGGAGAACGACGATGTCGGGCTGATCCTCCCGGAGAAGATCTGCAACATCTCGCGCCTGATGTTCCTGGCGGCCTACGAGTGCGCCGAGTTCGAGGGCTCGTTCTCGGTGGGCTCCGGCGGGTAGCCCGAATCTGGAACGAGTGGGAAGTGGCCGCGACGCGGCGGGATCCCCCCCTTGGGAGTCCGTCGAGAGACTGCTTTCGATCCGGGAGCTCGGGCTCTCGGCCGGAACGGGTTTCTCGACGGGCTCCTGGGGTCGATCGATCGACCCGGTCCGTCACCGTCGCCACGAAAGGCCTCCGATGTCTCCTCCGGCCGTATCCGCCCGCGATCGCGCATTCCTCCGTCGCGCGGTGCGTGACCACCACGCGTTCGTCTTCCGCATCGCGTTCTCCGTCGTGCGCCGCGCGGCCGACGCCGAGGACGTCACCCAGACCACCTTCCTCCAGCTCACTCGCCACGCGTCTGCCCAGCGGAGGAACGACGCTCTGCGGGCTTGGCTCGCCACGGTCGCGATCAACACGGCGCGACAGCGGCTGCGCAGCGATTCGCGACGTCGTGCGCGAGAGGAGTCTTGGAGTCGAACTCGGGCCGGTTGGGTGGAGGACGAAGCGATGCGGGCGGAGGATCGAGAGCAGGCGGGGGTGGTTCGAGCCGCGGTCGACGCGTTGCCGTGGGATCTGCGGATCCCGCTCCAACTGCACTACGTGGAGGGGCTCGCCTACCGGGAGATCGCGACCGTCCTCGATTGTCCGGAGGGCACCGTCGCGAAGCGCATGCACCTCGGTCGACGCGAGCTCGAGAAGTCGCTGGGACCGCTCCAGCGGAACGCCGCGATCGCCGCGCTGCCGATCGAGCGCGTCGTGTCGATCGCGCAGCCCTCGGTTTCGCCGGTCCTCGAGTCGCGCCTCCTGACGGCGATCGATCGCTCGTGGGCGTCGGGCAACGCCGCGTCGGGCGGGAACGCGACCCGAGTCGCGGCGAACGGCTCTCGCTCGTGGCCGATGCTCATGGCGGTCGGGCTCGCGGTCGGAGTGACGAGTCTCGCCCTCGCGCTGACGTGGAATCTCTCCGAGGTGCCCGCGGGGCGCGGCGCGGCCCACGCGCTCCTCGACCTGCCGGCGGATGAGACACCCCGGTCGGGCGCGCGCGTCGCGTCTACCGTGTCCGCTTCCGGCGGCGTGACATCGACCGCTCTATCGTCCGAGCCCACGCCCGACGGCCGGAGCGCGTTGCCCGACGATGACGCGGCGTCTCCGCCGCAACCGGAGGAGAGCGCGCTCGAGACACTGCCCCCGGACGTGCGTCGGCCGATCGCCGCCTCCTCGGATCCTGGCTCGGCCGTGGTCGGCGAGACGCTTCGCGTTCACGGTCGCGTGACCGACGACCAGAACACGCCGATTCCGGGAGCGCTCGTCGAGCTCACCTACGCGGAGGAGGAGCGAGGCAAGTCTTGGGAGACGAGGAGCGATGATCAGGGCCGCTACGAGTTCGCCATCGACCTATCGGGCGAGCATCTCATCGAGTTCGGCGATGCCGACACGGTGCCTCGAACGGGCAGCCCGACGAACGACGCGAGCGCGGAAGGCGAGACGGAGTCGGTCGACTGGGCGCGGCACAAGCCGCCGTTCCTCGGACAGACCATGTCGATCTCCGGCGGTCGTGTCTCCCTGCGCGTGTCGGCCTCCGGTCACCGGACGCGGCGGGACGGTGACTACGTCTTCGGTCGAGCGATGGACCTCGAGCGCAACTACGCCCTTCCGACGGCACACACCATCCGCGGTCACGTCGTCAACGCCGACGGCGAACCGATCGTCGGCGCCCGGGTGCGGGTCATGGGAGGCGTCGGCGCCGCCGGCATGGGATTCGACGAGCTCGATGACCGCGATCGCGAGACCCGCACGGATGCCGCGGGTGTCTTCTCGTTCGGCGCTCTGGGGTCCGCCGACTATCTCGTCGAGGCGAGCGCGATCGGTTGGCTCCCCGCCCACGACGTCCACGGGGTCGATGCCGATGAAGTCCGGCTCACACTGCAGCCGGCGGCGCGCCTCGAGCTCACGGTGGAGCACCGACCCACCAAGAAGCCGGTGAGTGGCGGACGCATGGTCATCTACCGCGATGGTTGGGACGTCGCCGGCCGAGAGACCGATCGACAGGGTCGAGCGACCTTCGACCTCCCGCCGGGTCGATACGTCGCCGCGATCTTCCGGAACGACTTCGCGGTCTGGGCCGAGGAGATCGCGGTCGATCGGGGAGCGCCGACCGAACGAAGGAGTGTCGTCGACGACGGTATCCGACTCGTCACGCGACTCCCCACCGCGGTGCGGGAGCTCTCGCGGTCGATGCGCATTCACCTTCGCCCCGTGGACACCGACGCGACGCGTGCCGGCGTCAGCGTTCGGTCGCACTCGTTCGCGCTGGCCCGCGGCCCCCACGTGGCGACGCGGTTCGTCGGTCCGGATGGCGTGACCGTCTTCGAGGGGCTGACCCCGGGGCGCTACCGCGTCGAGGTGTTCACCACCGTTCAGAAGGGGGCGATCGAGACTCGCGTCGTCGCGCAGGACATCGAGATCGGTCCTGCGCCGCGCACCGTAGATGTGGAGCTCGACGGGCGGGATCTCGCGCTCGCGCACCTCACCGTCGATGTCCGCGGGCCCACCGGCGAAGCGCTTCCATCGACCCGGGTCCTGTTGATCGGGGACGAGGTCGAGAGTGGTGTGGTGTCGATGGGCGCGAAGACGGGGAGTCTGGAGCTCGATGTGACGCCGGGACGCTACCGGATCCAGGCGGAGGCGCTCGGGCATCGTCTGCGTCGCATCGACGGGTTCGACCTGCGTCCGAACGAGCGTCG
>JAGQRC010000650.1 GCA_020425835.1 Planctomycetota bacterium
CGATGCGAAGCCCGGCGGCATCGTAGAGGTCGATCACGTGGGAGTAGGGTCGACGGCTCCCGGAGTGCTCGAAGCCCTCCGCGTCCCGGGCCGCGAGGATCGATCCCGAGACGACCCCGACCCATGCGATCCAACGGACGAGACCGGTCACCGACACGCTCTACTTCTTCGTCTCGACCTTGGCGCGCAGCTGCTTGCCACCGGTCTCGAGGATCTTCTCGATCTGCTCCACTCGGCCGTCCCAGAAGCGTCGCTGCTCCTCCGGCGATGGCACCTCCCGCGGTCGGACGATGCGGAAGCCGACGTGGAACGCATCGGTGTACCACCAGATGCTCTTCGGGATCTGGGGATCGCGTCGCTGCCAGTCGCGCGACGAGGCCAATCGTGCGGCGGAGCGACAAGCCTCGGGCTCGGACTCCCAGTTCCCCCCGCGGACGACCCCCGGAAAGATCGTCTTGGGCCACTGGACGGAGTCCGATGAGCTCTGCGGCGCCCCCTCGAGCAACGCGTAGCCCGCGGGATCGTAGGCGTCGATCACCCATTCCGAGACATTGCCGTAGATATCGTGGAGTCCCCATGGACTCGGCTTCTTCTGCCCGACCTTTCGATAACCGGCGCCGACACCCGGGTAGCCGCGATCGGGATCCTCGTAGACGCTGTTGTCGAACATCCACGCGTAGTCGCCGAGCTCGGAAGGATCATCCCCGAAGAAGTACGCCGTGCTCGTTCCGGCACGCGCCGCGTACTCCCACTCGACCTCGGTCGGCAGACGATAGAACTGTCCGGTCTTCTTCGAGAGCCACTTGGTGAACTGCTGCGCCGCGAAGCGCGAGATGTCGGCGACGGGATAGCCCCCCTTCTCGCCGAGCCCCTCGAGGATCGGTCGCGAGTCCTGCTCCCACAACGGCGTCGGAATGCTGACAGCATCCGCCCAGTCGCTGGAAGGCGCCTCGGCCTTCGTCAGCCGACGGTCGAGCAACTCCGGATACTCCGCCCGGAACACGTTGAACTGATCCCAGGTGATCTCGAATCGGCCGATCCAGAACGGCGCGACCTTCATCTCGAGCGCCGGCCCTTCGTCGCCCTTCCGCCCCGTTTCTCCATCCGGTGACCCGAAACGAAAGCGCTCGGGATAACCGTCCGTCCCGACCGGCAACGGGATCATCGGGATCTCGATCGACGTCCCATCGACACGGACCGAGTAGGGCGCCATACCGAGTGGTGTCGCCGTCTCGTCGGGCGCGTCGGAACCCGGAGCCGCAGAAAGAGCGAGCGCGAGCGCGAGGATGAAGGGGGACATGGGGATCTCCGCGGACCTTCGAGCCAGAGTTCGAGGGGGCGATCCTATTCGCACCGACACGATTCATCACCGGTGTTTGTCCTGGGAGTCCGTTGAAACCCATTCCGGGTGAGAGCCGCTCTTCAACGAACTCCTGGGGATCGCGCAGTCGGGAGTCCCGGTCGACGGACCGCGGGCCGCTCGAAGCTCCGACTCGCGGCGAGACCGAGTCGCCGCTGGGTGGGAGAAACTCGGCGCAAGATCGGCTCGCCGGGTGGGCTCCTGTCCGATCTCCGCATTCGTCCGAATGGATCTTCTCACGATGCCCGATGCCGTTCCGGAGCGTTGGCAAGCGCTCCAAGATGCGTTTTCGACTCCGGATGTCTCGCTGCTTCCCACCTTGCTCCTCGGGGGCCTGCTCGGCCTCTACCTGCGGTGGCTCTATGGGTTGTCGGCCCCCCAAGGGGCGGCTCGCTCCGTCGCCAGGGTCTTCCCGCTACTGACGATGGTGACCATCGCGGTGATCGCCGTCGTCAAGACCTCGCTCGCGCTCTCGCTCGGTCTCGTCGGTGCGCTCTCGATCGTTCGGTTCCGCGCCGCGATCAAGGATCCGGAAGAGCTGGTCTACTTGTTCCTCTGCATCGGTGTCGGGCTCGCGCTCGGCGCGGTCGAGGTCTGGTTGGGTCTCGCGCTGGTCCTCGCGGCGACCGTGTTCGTTCTGCTGTTCGATCGGCGCTGGAGTCGGCGCAGACGGGGATCCGCGTACCTGACGATCACTGGGGACATCGCGGCGAGCCTCGAGGACGGCAGCAACGGAGCGTTGTCGGTGGTCCGCTCGCTGTGTCCACGCTCGACGGTCGAGCGCTGCGATGTCGACGGCGAAGAGGGACAGCTCCGCGTGCACGTGCAGCAGATCGATGCCGATGCCGCGCCGAAGCTCCTCTCGTCGTTGCGCGAACGTCTCCCGGGTTGTCAGATCTCCTACATCAACGTCGAGGCGCTACCGTGATCGTCTCGACCTCGCCGTTCACGGTGGTCGATGACGGGCGCGATCGCTCGGACCTCGCCCTGCGCGCGGAGACCAAGTATCGGTTCGACCACGCCGACGTGTCCGCGTTGCGCCGCGTCCTCCTGAGGACCTGTCGGTCACTGCGGTACGCCGGCCCGGTGTCCCGAGTCTCGAGCCTGTACCTCGACGATCCGACGCTCGCCGCGTGTCGAGCGAACCTGGACGGCGTGGGGATCCGACACAAGACGAGGCTCCGCTGGTACGACTGCACGGTGCCGGAGCGGACCCTGTTCTTCGAGACGAAGTGGCGTCGCCACGAGGCGGTCGGGAAGCGACGTCTGGAGCTCGCCTGCCCGGCACCGCCGTTCGACGAAACGCTGCACGACCTGCACGGCGCGCTGACGCGATCGATCCCTCCCGATCGCCTCGACTACCTGCCCGGGGACACCGATCCGGTCGTCCTGATCGAGTATCACCGGGAGCACTTCAAGCTCGATGGCACCTCGATCCGGCTGACGCTCGACTCGGCCATCCGGTTCGCTCCACAGTTGGGGCGACGACGGCTCTCGGCCCGCTTCTACGAGCATCTTCCCGGCCTGGTGCTCATCGAGTGCAAGTCCGCGATCGAAGATCGCGGACTTGCTCGCGCCGTGCTGGCCCCGCTCCGCGCGCGACCCTGCCGCTTCTCCAAGTACGTCACCGCATGCCAACGACTCGGCTACGCGACCGACGAAGATCGAAGGAACCCATGAGCTCATCCCCGCTGTCGATCACCGCCGCCGTTCTCTTCGGATCCATC
>JAGQRC010000651.1 GCA_020425835.1 Planctomycetota bacterium
ACGGTTCACACCTCCCCGGCTGCCCCTCCCTCGGCGATCCGGGTACGCGCCTCTTCCGGGACGTCTCGCACGACAAGCACAAGTCACCGACCACCGTCGATTCACCGTTCACCACGCGATCGACGGGGGCATCATGTTCGCCGCACACGTCGCGACGATGCTGACGATCATCTCCGCCTTCGACCTCGAGCACTTCGCGTGGGTGCTGGTCGCGGCACTGGTCTCCCTGGGTGTCGCTTCGCTGGTGCTGCTGGTCGCGCATCACGTCGGCTCGGCCGTCCGTGCGCTTCGTCCAGCGATGGCACTCGAGGAGTTGGGCCTGGCCGGTGTCCAACCGAGCTCGAGCTTGGCGGGACTCCGTCAACGGCTCCTCGACGCCGTCCGTCGAACGCACGATCTGGAAGCGATCTCCTGCGACGGACTCGAGATCCTGAGCGCACTCTCGCACAACGCACGCGAAGCGCTCGAGGCGCCGCATCCCGACCTGCGGGGTGCGCGAATCCGTCTGTTCCTGATCCCCCCGCGCAGCGGAACGATCGACCCCGAGACGCGGGGCCGCTCGACGGCGGAGATCGCCGTGGCGCGACTCGGGATCAGCCCGGAAGAACACTGGCGACGCCTGGAGACCGCCCTCAAGGTGCGCCATCGTTGGCACGAGGAGTACGGGCTCTCGATCACCATCCGCTTCCTCGAGTGCCGACCGTTGTTCCGGATCATTCGCGCCGGAACGCGGTTCTGGTTCCACCCGTGGGAGACGCGGAATGCGTGGATCGAGACGCGCCCCTCGGAGCAGAGCGGGATCAATCGCTCACTGCGTCAAGCGCTGATCGAGGCGACCTATACCGCAACGGACACGTTCCGCGCTCCGTCCGCGGGGCCGACCAAGACGACCTTCATCAAGAAGGGTGTCGAGGTCCCCGGTCTCGATTCATCGAGCCTCGAGATCGAAGACTGCACCGAGCTGGCGTGACGACAGCCGGCCGACGATGTCCGCGGGGTCGACGACGGTCCCGCGGACACGTCACTTTCGACCGCACGCCCGCGGCACCTCGTTGGCGCTCAGCGGAACAACGGCTCGATCCACGGCCAAGCGAGCGGTTGCGCATCGGCCGACGACTCCGCTCTCGGCGATGGCGGCGGCGGATCCAAGAGCGACGCGATCGTCTCCTCGAAGCGTTGTCGCAGCAGCAGGTACGCCTCCCCGGTCGCGGGACCGGAGAAGCCGGTGTGGATCGCCCGGACCGTGCCCTCGGCGTCGAGGAAGGTGGTCGTCGGATAGGCCCGTACCCGCTTCAGTGCGCGGAACGCGAGTGTCGCTGCCTCCTTCTCCGCCGGTCCGACGATCAGCACCGGGAACCGGGTGTGATGACGGCGGAGGTAACGGCGAACCTGCGCGGCGTCGCGCTCGAAGTCTCCGGTCAGCTCGAACGCGAGACCGACCACCCGAACGTCTCGCGGCGGATAGCGATCGGCCAACTCGGCGAGGAGCTCGGCCGCGTCGTGGCAGTTGGGACACCAGGATCCGAAGAGATGCAGGATCGTCACCCGCCCGCGGTACTCCGGCTCCGCCAACGAGTGCGGGTTCCCGTCCAGGTCGGGGAAGACGAGATCCTCGAGCGAGACCTCCTCGTTCCACTCGGAGAGCTCGAACGCATCCGGCAACGAGGTGTGCACCCCGTTGCGAACCTTGCGATCGCTGCGGACGGCGGTGAACGTCTCGTGCCAGTGGTCGCCCGACCAGAAATCGCCGACGAGCCGATCGGTGTCGTCGAGCCAGGCGCGGAAGAGAAAGAGGTGGGCCCCATCGAAGACCGACCACTGGAGAAAGTCACCTTCGACTTCACACGAGAGATATCGGTAGTCCCCCGTCGGAGTGAGCACGGTCGCCCACGGCCCACTCTCCGTGTAGCGGACGATCGCGACCGCCGGCTCGTCATCCGCCGCGAAGTCGATGCTCCAGGTGCCGAGGAACGGCGCCAACTCGACGAGGGACCGACGGTCGGAGGCTGGCGCATTGCGTACGTGCGTCGCGCGGAACGGGAGATCCTGCCAGTCGTCGAAGGAGCGTCGACGCCGGAAGGTCCCGACCAACGCGCCTGACTCATCGACGCGGGCCCGGATCACCGAGTCGTAGTGGGGAAAGGCGAGGACCAACTC
This sequence comes from Planctomycetota bacterium, assembly GCA_020425835.1. The sequence goes on from JAGQRC010000651.1 coordinate 2,158, forward strand.
TTCGTCTTCGAAGCGCACGGCCGGGATCTCGATGGTCTCCGACGCGTTGCGGACGAAGCCGACCCACGGACCGCCCGGGACGCCGCGTCGCAGCTCGAGGGGGAAGCGCAGGATCCGATCGTGGTCGGGAGCCACGTGGATCTCGGCCTCCCACGACCCGGTCGGCAACGTCTCGGCGAGGCGGGGTCCCGACGCGCAACCGACCAGCGCGACCACACCGAGGACGAGCCCCGTCCCGAGGAATCGACACCCCCGCCGCTTCATCCCACGGTTCCCGCTTCGGCCGCTTCCCGCAGACGGTGCGCTTCGGCCAGCACCAACTCGCGAAGCTCCGCTCCGTCGGCGTCGCTCCCCTCGATGCGCGCCCTCAGCGCGCCGAGCTCCCGGTAGAGCACGATGGACATCGGGTCGATCGTCGCCACGAACTTCGCAGTCTTCTCGACGATCGGTCGGACGAAGGTCACGGCGGCGATGCCGCGGCTCGCGAGCGCGATCCCGTAGACCGCCACTGCGGCGAGATGCGCCTCACTCGGGAACGAAGCACCGCTGCACGTCGCCACGACGTCGCCCGGCCGGTCGAAGATGAGCGCCTCCCGTCGATCGCCGATGACCCGGGCCAAGTGGAGGTGTCCTTCGATGCCGCCCTCCCAGTGGAACGTCTCGATCCTCGCGGTCACCGGGAGTCGCCATCCAACCGAGACTGCAGCTCGCTGACATGGATCGTCTCCGTCTCCATGTCGACGGTCCCGACGACGATCTGCCCTCGAGGATCCGGCTCGCGTTGCCAGATGAAGACCTGGCCGGGTCGCGGGGTCGCACCGGGATCGCGCCAACCCCACCGAGCGCGCGCCGCCTCGAGCGAGACCACGTCGCTCAACTCCGGCGACGCCTCGTAGAGCGCCTCCAACGAAGGGGGGAACCGGTCAT
>JAGQRC010000652.1 GCA_020425835.1 Planctomycetota bacterium
GTCGAAGACCGTCAAACCGCGGAGGAGCGTCGTTGGGAAGCAGACCGCCAGAGAGCGACGCAAGTCGGCGCCGGGGAACGATCCCCAAGCTCGTCGCTCGCCGAGCACTCCGAACGACTCTCGGAAGCGACCGCCGGGTATTGGTCGATTCGCGGTCTCAGAACGAATAGCCGATGTCCGGCAAGTTCTGCCGGCTCCAGTCCCGCAGCTCGCGCTCGACGGCGAAGCCATCCGACATCGCCAGACAACGGCGCGCGAGCTTGGCGACCTCGTTCACCTGGATGGAGCGGACCACCTGCTTGACCTCGGGAATGCGTTGCGGAGTGACGCTCAACTTCCGAAAACCGAGCCCGATCAACAGCGGCAGGTAGAGCGGCTCTCCCCCCATCTCGCCGCAGAGCGACACATCGATCCCGGAACGCTGCGCCGCGTCCAGGGTCTGGACGAGGAGGCGCAGGACGGCTGGCTGTACGGGATCGTAGAGCTCGGCGACGTGCTCGTTGGTCCGGTCGACGGCGAGGGAGTACTGGATCAGGTCGTTGGTCCCGACGGAGAAGAAGCGAGCACGCGTTGCGAACAGGTCGGCAGTGATCGCCGCCGACGGGACCTCCACCATCATGCCGATCGGCAGATCGCGGTCGTAGCCGATCCCCTCGCGCTGCAGCTCTTCGCAGACCTCTTCGATCAAGAGTTGCGCGCGGTCGAGCTCCGACACGGAGCCGACCATCGGCAGCATGAGCCGGATGTGACCGAGGGCCGAAGCGCGGTAGATCGCCCTCAACTGCGCCCGGAAAACCTCCGGCCGCGCAAAGCAGTAGCGGATCGAGCGGCACCCGAGGAAGGGGTTCTGCTCCTGCGGCTCCTCGCCAACCGTCTTGTCCCCGCCGATGTCCAGCGTCCGGATCGTCAGCGGGCGATCCCCGAGTTCGCGGAGCACCGTCCGATAGGCGTTGAAGTGGAGCTCCTCGTCGATCTGTGCGATGTCGGGCTGGATGAACTCCGAGCGGAACAGTCCGATGCCACTCGCGCCGAGGTCGATCGCACTGTGCACCTCCTGGGGGAGCTCGATGTTCGCTTGCAGCTCGATCGGATAACCGTCGATCGTCTCCGAAGGGAGAACGACCTGACGACGGAGCCGACGCTCGACGCGCTGGACGTCCTGGACCTTCGCCCGGTACTGCTCGAGGGTCCGCTCGTCGGGGTTGAGGATGACCACCCCGCGGAAGCCGTCGATGATCAGGGCGTCGCCACCGGCCACCGAGGTCGAGATGTTCTCGAGCGCGACCACCGCCGGAATGCCGAGCGCACGGGCCATGATCGCCGTATGGGACGTCTTTCCCCCGACGTCGGTGGCGAACCCCTTCACGGTGCGCGGATCCAGGGACGCGGTCTGCGACGGTGTCAGGTTCCGCGCGATGAGGACGACCGGAGTCTCGAGGTTCCTCAAGGTCTCGACGCGACTGCCGAGGAGCGTCGTCAGCAACAGACGCTCGACGTCGTAGAGGTCGTGAATCCGTTCCGCGATGATCGGGGACTCCATGCCCTGGAGTTGTTTGATGTAGCGGTTCAGGACTCGAGACACCGCATACTCCGCGGTGTACTGGTTCTCCCGGATCCCGCGACGGATCTCCTCGAGTAGCACGAAATCCCGGAGGAACGCTTGGTGGATCTCGAGGATCTGCGAACCGACGGCGATCTTCTCGCCGACCCTCTCGATCTCCCGGCCGAGGCTCTTGCGCGCATCCTCCAACGCGGCATCGAAGCGATCGAGCTCACCCGGGATCTCGTCCTTCTCGATGAACCGCTGCGGGATACGGATCTCCTCGGTCCCGAGGACGAACGATTGGCCGATGACGATGCCGGGCGAGACCGGGATCCCCTTCTTCAGCTCCACTCGTTCTCCTCCCGTTGGAACCGCGACCCGAGGTCACGGCCTCACGCTCCGTCGAAGTTGCGCTCCACCAGATCGATCAGGGCGGACAGACAGCCCTCGGCATCCGGCCCACTGACGCGGATGTGGATCTGGTGTCCGATCTCGACGCCGAGGGTGAGGCAGCCGAGGATGCTCTTGCCATCGACCTCGTGGATCCCGTCTCGCGAGACGTGGACGGCGGACTTGAACTGCTGAGCCACCTCCACGAACTTGGTCGAGGCGCGCGCGTGCATGCCGGAAACGTGTTGAACCGTGATGGTGGCCGAGACTTCGGACATGACCTCTACTCTCAGAGCTCGTTCTCGGGCAGCGAAGTGGGCGCCTCCACGCGCTCTCGGTCGCCGGCCGGGATCAGGAAGTGGTCCGCGATGCACTGGGCGAGTCGGTCCGGGTGATGTCGAATCGCGGCTCGACCCGACCTCGACCGCTCCCCATCGATGAGGTCGCCCTCCGCGATGGTCAGACCGCGCTCGAGGAGCTCGTCCTCGTCGCCGACCACGGGACTGGATCCGAGGTCTCCGTATTGGCGTCGAACCGCGGCGGGAATCTCGCCGCGATGGAGGACGACCCCGGTCAGGAACCGCCCTCCGGCGTGAGCCTCGAGGGCGTCGAGATGCCCTTCGAGGTCGAGCCCATCGGTCTCCCCCGGCTGGGTCATGATGTTCGCGACGTAGATCTTCGGCGCGGGATTGGCGCGCACCGCCTCGGCGATTCCCGGCACCAACAGATTCGGTATGACACTGGTGAAGAGACTCCCGGGACCGAAGAGCAGGAGCTCCGCCTCCTCGATCGCTTCGAGCACGTCTGGTTCTGCCCGCCCCACTCGCGGGCGCAGCTCGACCGAGCGGATCGGCTTCTCTGACGCGGAGACCTGAACCTCGCCCGTGGACTTCGTGCCATCGGTGTGGGTCGCGATCAGCGAGACCTTGTGACCCGTGGCGGGAAGGACCCTTCCCCGCACTTCGAGCAACCGGTTGAGCTCGCGCACCGCCGTGTCGAAGCTACCCGTGACACGGGTCAGCGCCGTGATGAACAGGTTCCCGAAGCTGTGACCGTCGAGCTCCGCCTCCTCGAAACGGTACTGGAGCAAGCGAGCCATCAGAGGCTCACCATCCGACAGAGCGACGAGGCAATTGCGCAGGTCCCCGGGA